>NZ_RQFG01000018.1:0-300000 GCF_004769235.1 Leptospira kanakyensis
CCCCACCCTCGATCGGGCGGGGGGAAGTGGGTTCAGGATTGGATATAAGTATCCCCGCCCGATCGAGGGTGGGGAACTAGACCCGCCTCCCAATGCTTTCCTTCTATCACAACTTGCTCAGTTTCGCGAGTAGATCTTTCCCAAACAAAAAAAATCTCCAGGAAAGTTCGTAGTTTCGAAAAGGAATGCAACTTCAAGATTGAAGCAAAACTAAGCGTTTAGTGTTAGATTCTTGAAAGATATATCCCAATCAGCGCTAATGAAAAATGCTTGTAAGCCCACGGAAAATACATAAACCATTGTTAGGTATTGGGTATGGTAATTCTTTTAATCGGAGATATCAATGACAGGAATTATGAATGATTCAAGAGAAACATACAAATGGAATGTTGTTTTGCCGGCCAGAAAACATTCATGACTAAAATAGACATCTAAAAAGTGTTATGCGCAAGTCCCTGAAATTTGAAAAAGATATGAAAAACAGAATATCCATCTTAGTCATTCTACTCTTCCCATTAGTTTTAAAATCTGAAAAATTAATATTCGGGGAGAACTCCATAAGTTCAAATGAAATGATCTTACAATTGGAAAATTCAAAAGCTTTATATTTTCTAAATGGTGAAGGAGATGGCTGCGATGGTTTTACAGCAAGTTTTACATATTCAGAAGATATTTATAATTTCTTTAATGTTAACTCAAATTGTAAAAACAAAAAATTAAAAGATTTCAAATGTATTACTAAAATTGATGAAGAATCTATCAAATATCAAGAATATTTACATTGTGACAACAAACTAGTTTTGTATAATAAAAGTAAAAAGGTAAATGAAGGATTAATTAGAAATTTCAAAGGAATTCAAGTTATTACTCAAGGTTTAAAAGATGCTACAGTTACTTCTAATCTAAAAATGAGAGAAAAACCTTCGAAAGGTTCAAAATCATTTGAATGCTTTTTTAGTCACTTGGATGATGAAAGTATAAGTAATAAGGAAATTTCGTTTATACCAAAAAATTACACAATTACGGTTATTGCTAAAACAAAAAATGAGGATTATATTGGTGATAAGAAAAATTTCTGGTATTTGATTTTTCCTATCTCTGATTCATATAATGGATGTTTATTAAAAAATTCTGACCAAAAAGAAGGTTGGGTTTTTGGAGAATACATCAAATTGGATAACTAGGGACCAGCGCATAACAGCGTCTACTCACTTCGCTTCGGCACTACGGCTGCGCTCGGGCTACGTGCCAGTCCCTAACGTCCCGCTTCGGGACTCAGGGTCGGAAAACGTCGAGTAGACTAGTTCGTTATGCGCCGTTCTGATAAATCCGCTTAATTGAAATAAAATAAATTGTTTTTCAAAAATTTTCACCCTTAGGAGATTATCGAAAATGAGAACATATCAGATTGTTTTTGGAATCATGCTAATTTGTTACCTTCCAAGACAAAATCCCATTTGGGCTCAATCTAGTGAAGTTTGCTTAGACGCAGTTGAAGTAACATCTTCACCAAAAAGACCTTCATACGAAAATGAACTTCAACTAAAACTAGAATTAGATTTTAATGGAAAAAAAGTCAAAAATTTAATAGATTTGAATAGCTCTATAGAGACAATAACGCGTGTAGAATTAATTTATTCAGTCTGTAAACACCAACTCGGTTTCAATCAGGATCGGTTGAATACCGAACGTATCAAAAATTTAAAGAAAAATAATAAACTTTTTTCTAATCCTATGATTCAGTGGTCAACTTATGAAAACAAAAACTGCATAAATCGTGAAGAAGGAAAAAAACTATTTCATGGTTTTATAGTTCACTATCGCCCAACTCCTACAACTGAAAGTTCAAAGAAAGAATTAGATATAATTAGAACAAAAATTTTTCCAGAACCAACGAAATCAATTTCAACTAAAGAAGATCTATCATCGTGCGGCCATCAGCCTATCTTAAAGGATGAAGTAGTCGAAAAAGTTTTGGAACGAAATAAACAATGGAGCGAATTACTAATCGTTGCAGATTTAACTGGCAGTATGTATCCTTATACAATACAATTGATTACATGGTTTAAGCTAAAATCTTTAGATAAGAAAGTGAAAAGTCTTATGTTTTTTAATGATGGAGATTTAAAACCCGATAAAGATAAAATTCCTTTGTCTACTGGCGGTCTATATTTTGGTCAAACATCGAGTTATGAAGATATAGCTAAAATTGCTGAAAAAACAATGAGTTCAGGATATGGCGGCGATATTGAAGAAAATGATGTTGAGGCAGTAATATCGGGTATTGAAAAATGTTCAACATGCAAAGATGTTATCCTCATAGCGGACAATTATGCTTCGATGAGAGATTTTAAATTTATCGAAAAAATAACAAAACCAGTTCATATCATAATCTGTGGATACAATGGGTTAATTCATCCCGAATATCTATACTTAGCCTGGAAAACTGGAGGATCAATCCATACAATAGAAGAAGATATTTCAAACATTTCTAAAATTCACGAGGGAGAAACTATTAAAATTGGTAAGCAAAATTATTTAATAAAAAATCAAAAATTTATTCGAATAAAAGAAATTTGAACTAAGGATTTTCTAGAAACCAGAACGTCGTCTCCGCAAGTTCGTTATGCGATAGTCAGTAAAAAATAAGGAAAGTATATATGACAAAAAAGATTCCAATAATATTCATTCTTACATTGATTGTATTTGCAATATTCAATAATTGTAAGAAAACCATTGCAAACACTAGTCCGACTTTCCATGTAGAATGGTTAAAAGAGTATATAAAGGAAGAAGATTTATTAACAGAAGAAGGAAAATCGTTAGAAGATATTGCCTCTTTCCACTATCAAAAATTCGTAATTGATAGAATTAGAGGCGAAAAGACTTTATATGTAGAAAGTGATATACCAAAAATCATTTCATTTATTAAAAATACCAAAACCAATCTAAAATTTAATAGAATAAAAGATAATCTTGTTTTGATTCATCATTTAGGATTTGATTCTTCAAGTGATATCGCTAATGGTTCTCAACTTTGGATAAAGACAAAAAATTCATGGAAAATATTTGATAATGAAGATAATCTTAAAAGCATAAATTACCAGAATGTTTATTTAGGTTCTATTGGAAATTTACAAGGAGAAAAATTAATTGTTAATGGAGGATGTTGCGACACTGACACATTAGTAATTTTTGACGTTCTTGAAAATGGTGATTTCAAAAATATATATTCAAACACCCTTTATGGAAACAGTTATTCAATTGAAAAGGAAGGTGATTTATACGTAATATATGAAGTGACTGTCGAAGGTGAGAAAACTAAAATCGAATTTTAGAATTGCTGACATTCGCATAACAGCATTAGTAAAAATTAAAAGTTTAGTTAAAAATGAATAAGATATCGGATGAAATACTTGGTTTTTTAAAAAAAGAAACAACAAAAACAATGTTGTTAAGTGCAAAGAGTTTTATTGAATTATTGGAAAATCAAAATATCTCTCTTACTGACTTTTATCCCAAATTACATGAAAACTTAATTAATTTATATTTATCTGGTCACTTATTTGATTCAATTCCTTTAAATCACTTTAATAATGAAAATAACCTAGATGACGATAAATATTTCAAAAATTTAAATTGTTCACTGATTTCAAATTTAAAAGAGGGTTCTTTGTATTGGGAAATTTTTGACCCTACATACTCTGAAACTAATGGCATACCTAGTTTAGGATGGAGAGAAGAAGACAAAATTCCAATTCAAGGTTGGCTAGATGATGACATGTCAGATATCTATCGTGATTTAAAAACTCAAATTACCAAAATTGAATCACTAGAAAGTAATGAAATTGTTGAAGATGGTCTTTGGACTTTAAAATGGAGTTTTCTCCATCATTGGGGAAAACATTGTATTGATGCGCTAAGATACCTCCACTATTTTATTTATGATGGGAAAAAATATCCTATTTGAATTTATCTGAAAAAAATATTCACTTACGTCTCCGCTAGTTCGTTATACGACATTACTTAAATGAAACGAAAGATATACAAACTTACAATAATCCTAGTATCCTTGCTCATAATAATCTATACTAGTCTATTTATATATACTGTTGGTAACGCTTACTACATAAGAGAAAAAACATCGGTAATCAATGAATTGAAAATCTCAAAGTCAATACTTTCCGATAAATCATTGGAACCTATTTATATTTTTAAATGTGAATCAAATTCCGTCACTTTACCTTTGGAAGTTTGCGAAAATTTTAAACAAAAATATCCAAAACTATGCTCGCAATCCTACTTTTCGTTTGTTTTAAATCAGTACGACTTCTGTGATTCAATAGACTATAAAGACAAAATCCAATTTGGGAACGTATCTTGTCCTGAACACTTATATGATTTGTTTCACAAGAATTATGATAATACTTTTTTCCTACCATTTAATGAATTTGTTCAAGAAACAACTAACATACTTTTTTTAGAATCTTTTTTCGCATTTCATAAAGACTATTCCATTGATTTAGTGAGACTTGAAAACGGACAACTAGAAGTAATTTCGAAGACAACTATCTCTATAGTTACTAAAACTGGAAGTCTGCTACACCTAGAGCTGCCAAGTGAAGTAAATAAAAGTCTAGAATCTATATTGCAATATTCAAAATTTATAGGATGTGATGTAGTTAAAAACTATACAAATTAAAGTCACATAATATTCATTATATGAGATTCAAAAAATATTATCTATGGCAAATAAAATGATAAACCAAATAAAATACATTGCTTTGTTGATCACCACACTTTCGTGTATGACAATTCCAATTGAAAACTATGAATTAAATCATCGCGAATATGATAAAATTAGCATAAATAAAACGGCAAAAATTCTTATCTTTGAAGACCTTAGAAAAGGTGAAAATAAGGATGATTCAATACTTGCCATGATCCCTTTGGTTTTTTCAGCTGGAGCCAAATTGAATTTTCCTGAGGCAGATACATTAAGTGTTAATTCACCTATCAAATACTATATAGCTGATATTATCAAAAAAGAATTGGCTAATCAATATCAGTTAAAAAAAATCTTTATTTCTGAAAATATTTCCGATAATGAAGATTTCAATATTTTTGGAAAAATTAATACATATACATGTAATAGATATAGTACTACGTATGGATTGGGACTTTTTGGAGTATTTACGTGGTATTTTGGCGCGCCGATTTTTAAGACTGAGTGTATTTTAAATCTAGAAATTATAATTAAAAATAAATCAGGAGGAGTTATTTTCAATAATAGTTACCTTGAAAATGAGACCAATTATATTGGTTTGTATTACAACCTAACTACCTCCTCAAAAATACATCCTATGCTAATGAAAAAAGTTATGTATAAAATAAATTTGGATTTAAAATCTATTCTTCGTTAGGTTTTAGGAATGCGTTTTACTCGTACACATTACTCAGAGACGCAATTTTCTGAATACCCTGCCTCGGATTTGGGGTGAACCTACTTCGGTTCGTTGGATCGAAGTTGGAAATTAGAAGAGTATATTTCCTAGAAAAGTAGAAAGAAAATGAACTTTACTGGTTTGTACAAATTGTAACTAATATTAATGTCGGGTATTCGAAATCAAATGAGCATAAAAGTAATTCTTTCCAATAATAAACCTTTACTTTTCTCGATCGCATTGGGGTTGTTTTACTTTTCGTTTGCCACTTGGATGAATATAAATAAAACCATCAAATACTTGTTTATTTATACGATGTTTTTTCTGCCGGGATTTACTTTTCCAGTTTCAACTTCCTATTTTAATATTGGAAATATCAATTTTCTTCGGAAAATTTTTCATTTGATTTTATCAATGACGATTTACTACTTAGTGAGTCATATCTTTTTATATGAAAACAGAATTGATTACATTACAATATTAGCAGGATTTCTCGGTTCTTTATTTTATCTCCTAAATAATAAGTTTGTTCTAAAGCAACAAATGAAAATAAAACAAATTCTTATCATTGCAATTCTCAGTGCATTTGCGTTTTTTCCATTTGAAATACAAATGATTCTTTCTCATGCAGTCCAGGGTCCGTTTACATTTCTTCCCTTTGAAATCATTCGGAATCTTCCCTATACAAAATTTATTGGTTTTGGATTACTTTATTGGACTGTATTGAACGGTGGTTTTTTGAATTTCTTAAATAAGAGAACTTTATGAAATTGGAAAAAGGTAATATGAGAAAAATTATATTAGATCTAGCTGTAACATTAGATGGTTTTATTGAAGGTTCTAATGGAGAAATTGATTGGTGTATCATGGATGATGATATGAACTTTGATGGTTTCTTGTCCACAATTGATACAATTTTTTATGGTCGGATCAGTTATGACAACTGGGGTAACTACCAACCGTCAAACGATGCTACTCAAGCAGAAATTAAACTTTGGGAAGGAGTTCATTCAAAGAAAAAATATGTATTTTCAAATCATCCAAAAATTGATAACAACGCCGAATACATCAGTTCAGATATCCTAAAAAAAGTGGAAGAGATAAAAAAGCAGAATGGAAAAGACATATGGCTTTACGGAGGCGCCAGTCTTATTAAAACATTTATCAATCATAATCTTATCGATATTTATCGTATTTCAATTCATCCTATTGCATTGGGAAGTGGGAAGCCATTGTTTGAAGATTTAAAGGAAAGACTCAATCTTACCTTGATTGAAACAAACAGATTTAAGTCAGGAGTAGTTCAGGTTATTTACGACAAGAGTTAACGAGTCAGAATATGATTATCAAAAAAACAATCAGTGATGAACTTGAATTTTAAAAATAATAGTGTAGTAGGCAGTTTCAGAGATTGGTAACTAAGTTGATTTGAAGTAGTATCTACTTTTTCTATTTCTCTTCCGCCACTGCATCGTCTGCCACGACTAGGTGTTTGTATTTTTCTGGTTGGTTGGTTTTAAGATAAAATTCTAAAATTGTTTCTACGTCGGCCTCTGTTTTCATTGCAAACCATTTCCCTTCTGGGTAAGAAACTTGGATGGGTCCAAGTTCACAACGATCCAAACAACCAGATTTTTGAACTCGAAATTTGTATTCAATTCCCGCTTTGGCTGCTTTTTGTTTGAGGAGTTTTAGAAGTTCGATGGAGCCTTGATTCCCGCAAGACACCCGTTCGCCGGGTGCCCTTTGGTTTTCACAGACAAAAACATGTTTTTCGTAAAACATCGGTTTTTCTTTTCCTTAATTTTCTTAAACGGCGTAATCTTCCATAGGAATACACGAACAAACCAGGTTACGATCTCCGTACACATTGTCCACACGACCTACACTTGGCCAGAACTTACGTATGCGTAACCAAGGAAGAGGATAAGCCGCTCGTTCTCTTGGATAAGAATGGTTCCAAGAATCGCTGATGACCATGTCTGCCGTGTGAGGAGAATTTTTAAGTGGGTTGTCTTCTTTGGAAAGAACTCCCGACTCAATGTCTTTGATTTCTCCGGCAATGGCTAACATAGAGTCAATGAATCTATCGAGTTCCTCTTTGGATTCCGATTCTGTTGGTTCTACCATAAGCGTACCGGGAACTGGGAAGGACATCGTAGGTGAGTGGAATCCGAAGTCGATCAGCCTTTTGGCAATATCTTCTACTTCGACACCACTACCTTTTTTGAATCCACGCATATCCAAAATACACTCGTGAGCCACTAGACCCTTGTTTCCGCGATATAAAACCGGGAATGAAGATTCTAATTTTTTAGCGATATAGTTTGCATTGAGAATCGCAATCTTTGTTGCAAATTGTAATCCTTCAAATCCGAGCATGGCAATGTAAGCCCAAGAGATCACAATGATAGATGCAGATCCCCAAGGGGCAGCAGACACCGCCCACTGGCTGTTATTCGATCCATTTTCTACAAGGCTATGCCCAGGAAGAAAAGGTGCTAAGTGTTCGGCAACACCGATTGGTCCAACACCTGGCCCACCGCCACCGTGAGGGATACAAAAAGTTTTATGAAGGTTTAAATGACAAACATCGGCACCAATATCACCAGGTCTTGTGAGTCCCACTTGGGCATTCATATTGGCTCCATCCATATAAACTTGCCCACCATGATCATGGATGGTTTGGCAAATTTCTTTGATGGAGGCTTCAAAAACACCATGAGTGGAAGGATAGGTAACCATTAGGGCACCTAAACTACTTTTGTATTCGACTGCTTTTTTCTTAAGATCATCTACATCAATGTTTCCATTGGAATCACAATTGACTGGAACCACTTTGAATCCAGCCATCACTGCGGATGCGGGATTGGTTCCATGTGCCGAGATGGGGATGAGACAAATGTCTCTATGCATATCGTTACGACTTTGGTGATAATTACGAATGGCAAGTAAACCTGCATATTCTCCTTGCGAACCAGCGTTAGGTTGGAGAGAAACCTCAGCAAAACCTGTGATTTCACAAAGCCATTTTTCTAATTGGCTAAAAAGTGTTCTATATCCTTCGGTTTGATTTTCAGGAACAAACGGATGGATATTGGATAGTTCTGGCCAAGTGACAGGATACATTTCAGTTGATGCATTGAGTTTCATTGTACAAGATCCAAGAGCAATCATGGATGTTGTAAGAGATAAATCTTTGGATTCCAATCTGCGAATGTATCGGAGCATCTCTGTTTCTGTATGGAAACTATTGAAAACTGGATGAGTCAGATAGGATGATTTACGTTCCATGATTTCTGGAATTTTCCATTCTTCTTTGGCCGTTAGATCATCTAATTCAAAATGGAGTGATTTGTTTTCGTTAAATATTTCCAAAAGGTCTTTGATGTCTTTTAGATTCGTAGTTTCATCTAAAGAGATGCTGATCACATGACCAGAAACCTGTCTGATATTGATTTCTCTTTCTTCTGCATAGTGGATGATTTCTGCGGAAGAAATTTTAGACAATTCGATTCGAAGGGTATCAAAGTAAGGATTGGAAATAATTTTGTATCCGAGTTTTTCAAGACCAGTCGCAAGGATCGTTGTCATACGATGCACTCGTGATGCAATTTGTTTTAAACCTTTTGGTCCATGATAAACGGCATACATAGAAGATAATACCGCAAGTAAAACTTGCGCTGTACAAATGTTAGATGTTGCTTTATCTCTACGAATGTGTTGTTCTCGTGTTTGTAGGCTTAGGCGGTAACCAGGTTTTCCTTGAGAATCTTTGGAAACACCAATGAGGCGACCTGGCATGTTTCGTTTGTATTCTTCTTTGGTGGCAAAGTATCCTGCATGTGGTCCACCAAATCCGAGTGGCAATCCAAATCGTTGTGTGGTTCCCACAACAACATCAGCATTCATTTCACCTGGTGCTTTTAAAATGGTAAGTGCTAAAAGATCAGCTGCCACCACAGTTTTGGCACCAACTTTGTGGAGACTTTCAATAAATTCACTAAAATCGTAAATGGTTCCGTCAGTCGAAGGGTATTGTACAATCGCTCCAAAAAAATCATTGGATGGAACCATCTTTTTAAAAGATCCCACAACAATATTGATTCCCAGCGGAATCGCACGAGTGCGGATCACATCTAAAGTTTGCGGATGAACAGACTGTGATACAAAGAATGATTTTCCTTGTGTATCCTCTTTTAAAGAGAAAAGCATATTCATCGCTTCTGCTGCCGCTGTTCCTTCATCAAGAAGAGAAGCATTGGCAATTTCCATTCCAGTTAAATCGGTGATCATCGTTTGGAAATTGATGAGAGCTTCCATTCGACCTTGTGCAATTTCTGCTTGGTAAGGAGTGTAAGCAGTATACCAACCTGGGTTTTCTAAAATATTTCTTTGGATCACGGCAGGAGTGATACAAGAGTAATATCCAAGACCCAAATAAGATCTATAGATTTTGTTTTTAGAAACAATTTTCTTTAGTTCTCTTTGAAGAGCATATTCACCAATCGGATTTGGTAAGTTGAGTTCCTTTCGTAAACGAATGTTTTCCGGAACCGCATCATTAATGAGATCATCCAAAGCCTTATAACCAATTGTGCTGAGCATCGAAGAAACGGTTTCTTCGGTCACACCGACATGGCGACGGAGGAAGGTATCACTTGGTTCTAATGTTTCTTCATAAGGGGATTGGAGAGGTGATGTAGGTTTTACGGAACTCACTTTAGAAAAACTCCTATTAATCTAGTTTAGATACGTATTCTTTATACTGCGCTGCAGTAAGTAGGTTTCCGAGTTCGGAAGTTTGGATGTTTTTTAGTTTTACCATCCAAGTATCAAAAGGTTCAGCATTCACTGCCGCTGGATTGGAACCGAGGTTTGCATTTGTTTCTACTACTTCGCCAGAAATTGGTGAATATAAATCTTCTGCAGCTTTTACTGATTCGATGGTTCCAAGGCTATCCTTAGCTTTGATTTGTTTTCCTGGTTTAGGAAGGTCAATAAACACAATGTCACCAAGTGCATTTTGTGCAAAGTCAGTGATTCCGATTTGTGCCAAATCACCTTCTACTTTGACCCATTCATGTTTTTCCGTATAATAATATCCGTCTCTTGCTTGTGTATCTGCCATGATTTTTCCTCTTCGATGTGACTCTTTCGTTTAACGATTATTTCGGACACTGCCTTGGATGAAGGCGCCAGTCTCTACTTTTGCCAATTTCTTCTGCCCACGAATCTCCACAAATACTTCCACTTGGTTTTTGGCGAATTCGGTGTCCAGAATGGCTAATCCTAGGGATTCTTTCCGGCTGGGAGAGTGGGTTCCCGAGGTGGATTTGCCAATTTCTTTCCCATCACCTGAGAAAATTGGGAAATTTTCCCGTAAAACCCCTGGTTCCATTAGGCGAATTCCCACAACTTTTGATTTGGGGCCATTTTTTTTATCTGCAATGATCCGCGTGTATCCCAAGTAAGGTGAGGGTTTTTCTTTGACAATAAAGTTGATTCCCGATTCTACCGGTGTCCATTCTGCATTGAGTTCATGGCCATACAGCGGGTATTTTGCTTCAAGTCTTAGTGTGTCACGTGCTCCCAGACCAACAGGAACCAAACCATAGTCTTTTCCTATTTCTAATAATTCTTTCCAGAGAGTGACACCGAGTGTGTTTGATGTATAAATTTCAAATCCATCCTCTCCCGTATAACCTGTACGAGATACGATGATGGTTTCTCCTTTCCAGTTCATTTCTTCAAAATGATAATAGAGGATGGAACTTAAGTCCTTACCAAGATACTTAGAAAAAATTTCATCTGCTTTTGGACCTTGTAATGCAATTTGATGCCAGTTTTTACTATCATCAAGAACAGAAACGTTCCCTTTTTTGTATGTTTCTAAATGTTTTGTTACTGCAGGGTAGTTGGATGCATTGGAACAAATCATATATTTCGAATCACTGAATTTATAAACAGTGATATCATCCACAAGCCCACCATTTTCATTTACCACTGCATTGTACTGCACTTGGCCCACTTTCATCCCAGTGATGGTGTTACAGGTGACTGATTCTAAGAAAGTAAGAACATCTGCTTCATCTCCGGTGACAAAAATTTCACCCATATGGGATACATCAAAGAGTCCCGCAGCCGATCTTGTGGCCAAATGTTCTTGGATGATCCCAGTATATTGCACAGGCATGTCCCAACCGCCAAAAGGAACCATCTTAGCTCCCATTTCTTTATGGATTGTATGTAAAGGTGTTTGTTTTAGTTCCACGGCACTCTCTCGTTCAGACTCTGGAACCATGGAAAAATGGTTTCATCGTTATGGAATAGAATTTTTTTTAAGATATAATGTTAAGAGAAGTCTATCGCATCGAAAAAACCGGATCTATCGATCATCTGCAAAGAAAATCAGAACCGCTCAGTGAACCGAAAGGTGATGAAGTGACCATTGAAGTGAAAGCCATTGGTCTCAACTTTGCCGATGTATTTTCGATTTATGGTTTGTACTCAGCAACTCCTAAAGGAAGTTTCATTCCTGGATTGGAATTTGCGGGAAAAATCGCAAAAATTGGCGAAAAAGTGAAGAATTTTCAAGTCGGCGACTCTGTGTTTGGTGTGACTCGCTTTGGTGCATACACAACTCATTTGAACATTTCAGAAAAAACTGTATTTGCACTTCCGAAGGGTTGGTCTATGCAAGATGGTGCAGCCTTTGTTGTACAAGCACTCACTGCATACTATGCACTGGTTCCACTAGGACAAGTGAAAGAAGGTGATCATATTCTCATTCATAGCGCCGCTGGTGGTGTTGGAATCATGGCAGGTCACATTGCGAAGAAAAAAAAAGCAATCACCATCGGTCTTGTAGGTGATTCTCGTAAATTTTCGATCTTAAAAGAGGTTGGTTATGATTATTTTCTCATTAGATCTCCTAAGTTTAAACAAGAGATGAGGAAAATTTTATCAGAACATCCGTTAAAAATAGTTTTAGAATGTTTAGGTGGTCGTTATTTTCACGACAGTTATGATCTATTGGCACCGATGGGAAGACTTATTACCTATGGCAGTGCGAACTTCACACCATCACATTCATTCAGAAATTGGTTATCCATCGCCTATTCTTACCTCAGAAGACCAAAAATTGATCCATTATCTATGATTTCAGACAATAAATCGGTGATGGGATTCAATTTAATATGGTTGTGGAATGAAATTGATGAACTTCGAAAACATTTTTCCGATTTAATGATCTTATCACTACCAAAACAAACGATTGGGCATGAGTTTACGTTTGATTCGATACTTGATGCACTTCGTACATTTCAATCAGGACAAACAATTGGTAAGATCGTTATCACAGTTCCGTAGAATGTGTATTAGTCTGTTTTTTATTTTGAATAAAAATTCTTGCAAAAAATAAAATTTCTTTACATTAAAATTGATATGATTTAATTATGTCGTATCAATTCACTCTCTGTTTGCCAAGGACAGCCGTGATTTGAAATCAAAAGATAAGGACGATCACAATGGTTGCTAAAAAGAAAGCCGCAAAAAAGAAAGCCGCTAAGAAAAAAGCTGCAAAGAAAAAATCTAAGAAATAACTTAGATTCGATTCTTCCTTCGAAACTCTCGAAGTAAGATTGTGTGAACCCGCAAGACCTGCGGGTTTTTTCATTTATAGAGGTAAGTTCTTAAGAAAAATTAGGCAATTGCCCTTGTAAAACCCCTTCTAGACATCAAAAATCCCGATTTTTTATCCGAATTGGCTCTTTCCATACCAATAAATTGAAAATGATCCTTCTTATTGATCGAATCAAAGAGTGCTTTCATTAGTGATTCGATGTTAGGATGCACTACGTTTTTATAACTTTTACGTGAATGATCCTTTCCCCAGATCTCTAAATGGTCTGTATCAGGCATTTTGAGGATGAGAGAAGGGAGGTCATATCGTTTCATCAGTACGTTGCAAACATCTTCGAAACCATATTCTGTGATGGAGTTAAAATCAAAAAATACAAGTAAGTAGAGGATATTGGTTGGTTCCAATCGTCCATTTTCATCAGAAATTTTCTGAATCCCATCTAAAACTACATAGCGCAAATTCTTTGTTTGGATCCAAAGTTTCTGATCTTCGTGGCGTTTGAGGTTCACTTCTTCAGAAAACCGTTTTTGAAATACGGTAGAGAGGAAAAATCCGGAAGAATCTTGTCTTTCTTCGAGGATTCGTTCTAAAGAAAAGGGTTCAAACTCTAAATTGAAGTACTTTGTATACGTCTCTGCCATATCTCTTAGAGTAACGGACAGATTTTAGAGTTTGAATCGGATTTTTTTACAATTAAGATCTAGAAAATTAGAATTCTAACATCCTTCGTTCGGAATCATGAGAAAAACTATATCCTTCTTTCTTCCATGTTTCCCAAAATTTTGCAGAACCTTCTCGCATAAAACAAATTCGTTCTTCCGTTGCGATGGGTGTTAATACAAGAAAATTAGCACGTTTCCCATTCTCTGTGATGAGTCCGTGAAGGTTGGGTAGTGAATCCTTAGAACCTTGCTCTATTTCGTCTGTGACGTTGCGTAGAACGAACCAATTGAAGTCTAGATAAAGTTGGTCGGGATCTTTTCTTGGATTTTGAATGGTATGAGAATGACCAAACCAAATTCCTGTGTTCCAAGGAAACTTTACCATTTCACCCAGTACATGTTGGATCCAAGTTTCTGATTTATCTTCTGAGTCTTTTAAAAGTTGGATGGCAAATACGAGTTCGATTCTTGAAAAGTTTTCATAATCTTTATGATAGAGTTCAATGGATGGTTGGTTTTGAACACTCATCCCAATTGTGGAAAAGATTTTGATCCCAGGAAATTCTTTGGGTAAAAAAGAAGCAATTCCTAGAGATGGATACTTTCCTCCATCGGCAGACCAATACTTTTCATGTTTCCCAAGTTTTGATTCTAAAAAATCCAATCGAAGTTTTTGTGCTTTCTTCCAATGATCTTTTTCAGCAACAGATTCCCAAAATTTTCGATTGGCCCGCACTCGTTCGGCAATCACTCCATTTTCTGGATCACCGAGAGGAGAAGCAGTAGGAGCTTCTTCTTTTGCAAACTTTGCATACCCATGAATCCCTTTGATCCCTGACCAAGAAGGAAGATAGGCTTGCAGTTCTTCATCAACAAATAAAGCAACACCATCACCTTCTTCTGACCAAATGAAATGAATTTGATCTTCTGTGAGTGATGTCTGTGCATTAGAATCTGTAATTTCCGATTTGGTCAACACGGGCGCAAGGCCAGCATCAAAATCTTCATCCAGGCGAGCATCAGGTGCATCAATTAAGTTACGCACCCAAAGTGTTTTCATGGGCCACTCAGGGTTGTTATGTGATTGTAAGTAAAGGTAAATGGTTCTTCCATCATCTTCTAAAAAGGCAGTAAAAGAACCGTAAGGATTTGCTTCTTGGTATAAAACTTTGGGGGTGCTGGGATTCATTAAAATTTATGCGGAACAACTCTCTCTTTAAATTTCGCTAGTAGTTTGGATATGGTTTCATCCATTCCTTCTTCAAAATAAATATCTGGATAATAACCGGAGGCATTTCTTAGACCAATGAGTTCTGGTTCGTTCCACTTCCTGTAACTTTTGAGTGAGTTCCAGACTTCTTCCGAAGGAGAATGGTTTTCCTTTTTAGCGTCGATGAAAGATTGGATCGTGCGAGTTGGGGTCATACGTGTATAGATTCTTTGGTCTCGGAGGGAAACCAACTAAAATTTTAGACTGTTTCGACAGTCGGTGTCGATTTTCATTGGATTTCTTTGGTCAGTGGGTGAAAAATTACAGTGACTTACTTTTTTCAGGCGATCCATTTCGAAATCCATGCACTTATTTCACAAATCTGAATCTGAAAATCTTTTACCCTATGACGGGGTTTTGTTGTACATCCGGGATTTTCTCCCCACGGAGGAAGCAGATCAGTTTTTTCTCTCTCTTCTGGACGGGATCGAATGGAAGTCGGACGAAGCTGTTCTCTATGGAAAACACATTACTACCAAAAGGAGTGTGGCTTGGTATGCGGAAAAAGGATTTTCTTACCGTTATTCGGGAACTACAAAAACAGCACTACCTTGGTCTCCTTTACTTTTAGAATTAAAAACCAAAGTGGAGTTGGCATCAAAAGAAAAATTCAATTCTTGTCTTTTAAATTTATACCATGATGGAAGTGAAGGGATGGCCTGGCATAGCGATGATGAAACTTCGTTACGTCCTAATTCTACGATTGCTTCCGTCAGTTTTGGTGCCGAACGGATCTTTCGTTATAAACATAAAAAAAATGGAGAGCAGGTGGAGTTGCAGTTAGAACATGGAAGTTTGCTTTTAATGAAAGATGTCATCCAAAGGCATTGGTTGCATTCTCTTCCTAAGGCAATGAAGGTCAAACGACCGAGGATCAATTTAACCTTTCGTCAATTTGGATTGGTTTGAAACCCTCTTTTCAAAAGTAATTCTTGAAACTGTTCATCCGATTTTTGATTCCATACCAATAATGTTTTATAAGGATCACCCTTTAGATCCAATACTTTACAAAACGCAGGTTCTGTTTTGATTCCTTGTTTTTTTAGATTACGAATCTCATCACGGAATGTTGGATCTGCCAATGTTAAAAATCGATTTTCTACCATCATATGAATCCAAGCATACTGATCCGTTGGTTCCACCGATTGTCCAAAAATTTCATATTGAAATCTTTTCGTTTCAAATCGACAAATCAAAGTGACTCGAAGAGCCATTGTTTTTTCAGAAAAACTATAGTTTGGTAAATTTCGAAACTTAGCATAACAAATCTTTTGAAGGTGAGCAGGAATATTAAATTTTACTAAGATATCCACATCACTGGAATCTGTATCAATATCCAAGGGAATGGTTCCGGCCAAAGTAGGTTTGAATCCATTTAAAGATTTTAAAATTTTCCATTCCTCTAAGTCCCTCGCTAATTCCTGTTGTTTGGAATTTCCGAACTGTAAGTAGTCTGTACCAAGAAACGGATTGGTTTGGAGGGATTGCATATTATGTCTCGTGCGCTCGGTCTCGGCCCCCACCCTGAATGGGTGGTGGAGGTGGGCTTGTGAGGGTTCATTCCCGGCCCAACTCCTACCATAAAATTCAACTCTTGTCTCCTGGGAACTGAATCTCCATAAAAATTCTAAAGAAAACTTCGCAGTTTCACTAGTTTCCCAATCAGGTTCGTTTGAACCAAATCACAACAATCCAGAACTTTCCATTTGATTGACATGATCAATAAATGTATCTTTTAACGGGCGATAGGTTAAGCCTAGATCTGTTTTGCTAAACTCATTATTTAAGTTCAACGGTTGGCCAATATTATTTTTTGTATAACCCCAAGATAATCCAAAAAAAGGACCAATCACATATACAAGTGCCTTTGGAAGATTTCCCGTAGGAACAGAATATTTGTTTCCAAAATTTTCTTTAATGATTTTTGCAGCACCTAACATTGGTATCACCTCTGCCGAAGTAATATGCCTTCCCTTAGCACTTGGAGTAAATCCTGCTAAGATATGTGCCTTGGCAACATCTCTAACATCCACAAATCCCATTTTTGTATCCGGGACACCTGTGCGAAAAACTCCCTTCAACATATTTTTCATAAACTCAACACTGGTTCCATCCATACGTTTGGAAAGCGAAGGTCCCATCACAAATGATGGATTGATCACAACTAAATCCCAACGTGTTTGTTTTTTCTGAATTTCCCAAGCTTCTTTTTCGGCCAAAGTTTTGGAATAAGCATAAGGTTGGTGGTTTAGACTACTTGTTATATTCCAATGATCTTCTGTAAACGTTTGGTTCGGAACTTGTAAAGAATCAATATTGTCCCCATGAATTGCCGCTACACTAGAAGTTAAAACTACTCGTTTAACGGACGAAATACGATTACAGGATTCTAGAACGTTTCTGGTTCCCTTTAAAGCAGGATCAATCAATTGTTTTTGTGCATCTTTGACACCGGCAACAAAAAACGGAGAAGCCGTATGGATCACAAGTTCGGTACCTTCAATGACTTTGTCAAAACTTCCATCTAACAGAAGATCTGCTTCGAACAAAGTCAAATGATCCTGATACTTTTCTTTTAACTCTAATAAGTGAGCAATTTTAGAAATATCTTTGAGGCTACGAACCGTCGCCCTCACTTTCTTTCCATCTTCTAACAAATATTTTACGATCCAAGATGCGATGTATCCTGAACCTCCAGTGACAACAACGGGTAATTCTGAATTGATAGATTTCATATTGCATTTTAGACTTAGTTCCAACCTATGTTGCAAACAAATCCCAGAGAATCTGTCAAAACAGAAATCAAATCTCCAATCATCCCAACAAAAACAAAAATGAAATCCTCCTGAATCTATAACTCTATTTCTGTTCTTTTTTGGGCGAAGCCCTGTGGGCCCGGGCTTTTCCGGAGTCCGCGTTCGCTCCCGTCTCTGGTTTGCGCACATTGTGCACACCCAGAGACCAAGTCCTACAAATCCCTTTCGCAAAAATGCAATCTTTTATAAAACTATAAATGGTTTGCCATCAATGTTTCTTTTGATTATTTTTGGTGGTTATGGCAGAGAAAACCAATCTTCTTATAAAACAAAATCTTTCTTTAATCCTTCTCTATGTTTCCTTCATTTTCTTTTTTTCCCATTGTGCCCTTCGTTCTTCAGGAAACCTAAACCATTACGATTCCTATTTTCTTCATGAAAGTAAATCAAACCTCATACCGAAAGGAAAAGTGCGAGTCACCTTCCTTGGAACCTCATCCATATTGTTAGATGATGGAGAAACACAAATTTTAACGGATGGATTTTTTTCAAGACCATCAATATGGAAAACTGCATTTTCCAAAATAGAATCAGATCCAATCATCGTTTCTTCAGTCATCGAAAGAGCAAAAATCAACCGACTGGGAGCCATATTTGTTTGCCATTCTCATTATGACCATGTAATGGATTCTCCACTTGTCGCCAAACAAACAAAGGCGAAGTTATTTGGTTCTTCGTCCACTCTAAATGTAGGAACGGGAGCAGGTCTTACCAGTGAACAAATGCAAAAATTCGTACCTGGAAAACCTATAACTATCGGAAAGTTTACCATCACTGTTTTGGAATCCAAACACACTCCTCCCTTTCGTATCCTTGGCAAAACAAATGCAACAGATCCCAATCATCCAAACATTGAAACACCTCTCGTCCAACCCGTAAACGCCTTGGACTTTATTGAAGGAGGGACTTTTGATTTTTTCATTCAACATGGGAAAAATAAAATTTTAATTAAGAGTAGTACAAACTTTGTAGAAGGAGCTTTGGACAAATTACAAGCCGATGTTTTGTTTTTGGGAATTGCACAACTTTCCCTTCAACCTACTGCCTTTCAAGATGAGTATTACAAACAAACAGTACAGACTTTAAAACCAAAATTACTCATCCCCATTCATTGGGATAATTTTTTCAAACCACTTTCAGAACCATTAGAACCCAATCTGAAACTCGGAGACAATTTTGATGGAAATATGAAATACATTCTAAATAGAACGGAAAAAGAAAAGATAGAAGTAAAGTTATTACAAGGTTTTGAAACCATCGATCTGTTTTAGAAATTTTAACTTAAGTTAAAAATAAGTTAGGTTTTTTTGATCTCTATTAGAAGAGTCCCTATCATTTTGGTAGAGGACTCATCAAATCTAATTTTTGAGAGTGTTCAACATGCCGAATCCAACTCCGAACCAAAATCATTTTTTTCTTTCCGCTTACCCTATTTTAAAACGAAACCAACCCAGTCGTTTTACTTTTTTTGAAATGATCCGCGTGCCAATCGTATTGATTATTTCTATGGCAGTATTTCAATCTTCTCTTTTTGCAAAGTCAGAACCAAAACCAAAAGTTTTAATTGTGATGAGTGCTGCGAGAATACTTGTGTTAGATGAAAATCAAAAACACCCTACAGGAGTGTTTCTAAACGAACTCTACCATCCTGCCATTCATTTGAACCAATCCGGTTTTGACTTGGAGTTTGCCACTCCAAATGGCAAAACGGTTACACTTGATCCAGAAAGTTTAAAAGATAAATATTGGAACTCTAAAGAAGAAAAAGAAGAAGCCATTCGTTTTTTAAATTCACTTTCTTCCTTTCAAAAACCAATTTCACTCGAATTGGCCATTAAAAACAATCAAAGTTATATCGGGTTACTCATTCCTGGAGGACAAGGACTGATGACTGACTTGTTGTATGATACAAATCTTCCCATTTTACTTTCAAGATTTCAAGAACAGGAAAAAACGATTGGTCTCGTCTGCCATGCACCAGCTTTGTTACTCACACTTCCATCCGGTTCTAAGGGAGAAGGATTTTTATTCCAGGGTTATCATGTGAACTCAGTTACAAAAATAGAAGAATGGTTTATCGAATCATTTGTAATGAAAGGAAAACCTAAAGTTAGAAAAATTTCGGATTTATTAAAAGAACGCGGAATGATATATGAATCTTCTGTTTTTCCGGCAAGCGGATATGCCACAAGAGATAGAAACTTAGTCACTTCACAAAATCCATTCTCAGGAGAAGAATTCACCAAACTTTATTTAGATGCGCTTAAGGATACTTTAAAAAAATTCTCTTTTTAATCCGGCTGAGTGCCACGTTTGTGATTCCCAAATAGGCAGCTTGGTCTATTTGGGAAATTCGATCCAAAACATGCGAATATTCCTGAATGAACTTTTTATATCTTTTTTCAGGTTCCAGGAGTAAAAAATCAGCAACACGTTCTTCTTTTTTTAAATACAATTTCGAAAGGAATTGGATGAGAAAATTTTGATAACCATTTTCTTTTTCCATTTTGGATTTGAATTCGTTAGCTGTTAATACAATCACTTCACTAGGTTCTATTGCAATGATGGAATAGGGAATGGGTTGGTTTTCCAAGACACTTGGTAAACTTCCTAGAATTCCATCTTCGAAGATAAAGGATTTGATCCATTCCTTTTTTCCATGTTTATAAATGAGTTTGAATCCACCACCGACAACCAAACCAACGCTATATAAAGGTATTCCCTTTTTAGCAAAATATTCTTTTTTCTTTAGTTTGATGGTTTTGCCGTGAGCCATAAAAAACTGACGGATTTCTTCAGAACCTATGGGTTTGGGTAAGACAACTTTCATTGGAACTGAGTTTTAAGATTATTGTTTCTTTAGAGCCTGTCTACTGATTCTTTCCATTAGGACTTTTGTAAGAATAGAAAAATGGACTACAAAGTTCTTCGACTCAATCCTAAAAATAGGATGGTTAATTAAAAAATTTCGACAATTCTTATATACCTACCAGGGTATATAAGTCTAAAGGATAGGAGTCGAATTTATGTCAGAAAATTTACCAAAAAGTTTTGAAGAGTTGGTTCGGACACACGAGAAACCGATCCTTGTGGATTTTTGGGCCCCGTGGTGTGGTCCATGCAAAATGGTGGCTCCTGAACTAGAAAAATTGGCAAAAGATTGGAAAGGGAAAGTATCCATCATCAAAATCAATACGGATGAAAAACAGGAAATTGCTGGAAGATACGGTATCACGGGAATCCCTACAATGATTTTGTTTAAAGATGGAAAGGAAATTCATCGTATTTCCGGTGCTATGCGAAGTGAAGAACTTAAAAAAGTATTCGGTGGGATGATCTAAGACAGGTCAATTTTTTACTTGTCTCCGCTGAAAGTGTTGGGGAAAGTTTGTATCTGCCGAGGTACATCCTTTGAAAAAAATAATCCTAACACTTTTGGTTTTCTTTGTTCTATTTTGTAAAAATAGTCCAATAGAAAATTCCATCGTTATCGAACGAATCCAAGCAGCATCCTCTGCTGATGGCACAAGCCCCATCAATGTATTCATCTCTGGCAAACATTGGAAACCGGAATCCAGTTTAGATGGGATTACCATTTTTTTCTCCAATGGGGCCAAATGGAACCAATCTGGAAAAACAGATGGACGTTCCTTTTTTAATGAAATTTCTATCGAATGCAAAGACAAAAAGGGATATGTTGCCTTTTATAAAGACGGCAGTTATGCGACAAATTTTGACTGCTCGAAAGAAACCCCACAAAAAATAAGATCCAATGGAGTTCACGTAATTTATTTATTACCTGAATCAGGGAATGGAATCCAAACAGTTTCGTTTTTCCAAAACGGTAAAAAATTGGATGTAGTTTATCCAGAACCCATTGTCGGCCAAGTCACAGCTAGTAGCACACTTCCTAACTATCCCGCATATAGTTTGTTTGATGGTAGTATCGATTTTGCTTGGGTAGAAGGTGCAAAAGAAAATGGAGAAGGTGAATCTTTTCAAATTGAATTAGAAGACAACGTTGATTTATCAGGTTTGGAAATATTCAACGGTTATCAAAGATTAGATGCTTTGTTTTATAAAAATGGGTCGGTGACTGAGTTAACTGTATCCAATGAATCAGACACTTTTCCGATCAAAATCGCAGACAAACAAGGTGGGCAAAGGATTTTTTTCCCAAAAACAATATCAGGGAAAAAATTTACATTCACCATCCAAAAAGTTCGACCAGGAAAAACTTGGAAAGACACTGTCGTCGCAGAAATCATCTTACTGGGAGAAAAAGGAAAACGATTTACTGTAGTTGATAAAAATGCTGATGAATTCAAAAGGTCAGTCCTTTCAAAAACAAAAAACACAATCCTTTCTGGGTTTGTAAACAAAGCGGTTTTTGGGAATGTTTCTGATGGTCGATTGGATTATGTATTTCGTTCGAACGGTTCTTTTGTCATTTGGAAAGATGACGTGTCCGAAAAACGAGTATTAGATGGGAACTGGGTATTACTTGATGCTTCACCTACCGAAGCAAAAATCAAAATTTTTGGACGCGACCATAAGGTTGTCACACAAAGTTTAGATTCCAATAGTCCTTACGCAGAAACCACAGAAGAAAAATCGACTGTTATCTTTGGTGATACACTTACCGTTAAAAAATCTGCCAATGGATTGCAGATGATTGGCAAAAAAGTCCAAATCACAGACTAAATTCCATTGTTCGGTAAGGATATTTATTGGTATGGTGTCCAAGCAATTTCCCTTTTAGAAACGGGGAAGTTGCATTCGCCAGACCATTCACCTGTTTTTCATATTGTAGCTTTTTTGTTTCGGATTTTTGGGGTCAGTGATGAAACTTTATTATTTTTCCAGATACTAACGTCCGTTTGGCTTATTTTTTCTCTCTTTTTTTCTAGGTATTTGATTTTTCCAGTAAAAGAAACTCCAAACCAAAGAATCAATTTCATTCCCAGTATTTTGGTTTTTGTTTTGGGTTTTTTATATCCCAAACAAAGTTGGGCTTTAGGATTTTTGATTCTAAGTATTGGTTGTTATTTTACCACTAGGAGAATTCCAAAACTATCAGTAACATTCTCACAAAGATCGATTCCAGTTTTTTCATCTTTGGTATTGCGGTTTCGGTGGGTCATCTCCGGGATCTTGTTTTTATTTGCCCTTTGGTTTCATCCAATGGTAACATTGTTTGGTTTTGGGATTTTAGTTTTTTATATTATCCCTGAAAAGGTTTACCCAGCGGTTTTTTGTTTTGCCGTCATCCTTCCCTTTCTTTTCCCTCAAAATCCCAATGGAAGGTTTTATGGCGATAAAGAAATTTTTCCATTATTCGCAGCATTCGCGTTAGCTGGATTTGGAATCCTTTGGGACTGGATTTTTTTGGTATTTGGAAAATCAGAATCTAAGTTCTTTCGAATGCGAAAGGCCTTGGCTTTTTTTGGGTTTTTACTGATACTTCCAATCTTTCATTTTGCGGATATACAATACCGAATTCTTTTGAGTTTGATTCTTGTGGTTCAGGTTTTTGTTATATGGAATCGATTCCAATTTTTGATTTGGATGGCAAGCACAGGGCTTTGGATTTTTACATTATTTACTAGCCCTAGTTTATTTCGTTATTCTTATGAATATATGTGGATTCCGGGTGAATCTATGGCTTCAGTCCCTAACAATGGTTTACTTGTGGCACACCACGGTTTTTGTGAATACTACCATTTTCAATTTCGGAAAGATTGTTTATCTTGGGAACCGGATACAAAAGCAATTTCTGAATTGCCGGAAGGCACAGAAATCTACCGAGCTGTTTATGGAATTCGGTATGAGAATTTGCTCGCAAGTAAAGATGAAAAGAACCAACCAATTTTTTCATTTGTCCAACCTTTAGGTGAATACCAACTTGTTTTAGAAAAAGATTGGCAACGATATCGTTTGTGGTTAGAAAAAAGGAATTCGAAATTTTTATCGATCGCAAAGTCTTGGAAAAATCCTTACAGACAGCGCCCTGAATTTATAAAGAGAAAACAATCCTATGGGCTTTAGTATTCAAAGAAAATCGATTCCAGGTATGCATCGAAAGATCAATCGAGGAAATTTTCGACTTTTTTTTGGCAAAATCTATTTTCAATGGAAACGTTATTTAATTTGGTTTCTGGAAAGAAAATCCTTTGTTACCTCAAAAGTATCGTTGGAAGAGATGGCCCACAAATTTCCCATATCTTTTTTTAAACATAGTTCTCCCATCTATCGCAAACTGAGAGATGTGCCTATGTATCTTCAAGAAAACAAAAGGGTTAATTTGAGTATCGCCATTTCTAAGTTAGATGGAATCATTATTCAGCCAAACCAAGTTTTTTCGTTTTGGTATCTTGTGGGGAAACCAACAAAACGCAAAGGATATTTGCCTGGGATGCAACTTAGGAATGGTAGTTTTATTGAACGAACTGGCGGTGGACTTTGCCAAATGGCCAACCTCATCTATTGGATGACTTTACACAGTCCATTAGAAGTGAAAGAGAGATGGCGGCATAGTTTTGATATTTTTCCTGATTCGGAAAGAACTCTCCCTTTCGGATCGGGTGCCACTTTGTCCTACAATTATATCGACTTACAAATCAAGAATACAACCAAACAGTCATTTGTATTGCATCTTTGGATTGAGGATGATTTCTTAAAAGGGGAATGGTTTTCCGATGTGGAAAATCCGTTTATCTACCAAGTCTACGAATCCTACCATGGATTTCATGCAGAACCTTGGGGAGGTTATACAAGAAGGAATACCATCCGCAGAAAAAAAATTTCTAAAGATACAAAAGAAATTTTAGAAGATGTGTTGGTTACAGAAAATACCGCTTGGATGATGTATGAACCACTTTTGGAGTCCAAATGAAATTAATTGTTGTTACCATATTTTTAGGATTTCCATTTTTATCTTTGGTATCCCAACCAACAGAAAATAAACTCAAAGTTTTGGATCGTAAAACCTACGAACTTTCCATACAGAAAAATCCAAATAAAGAACTGATCAACTTAGAAAAGAAAATTCCTGAAATTCTTTTGGATATCAAATACGCAACTCCCGATAATTTTACCAAACAAGTTATCTATAAGGAAGCCAAAGCCTTTGCCAGAAAACCAGTGGCAGAAGCACTAAGAAAAGCCAACCTTGAATTTTTACAACTTGGATATTCGATTAAAATCTTTGATGCTTACAGGCCATACAGGGCCACAGTCAAATTTTTTGAGATTGTGGGTGATACAAGGTATGTGGCTTCCCCAAAAACCGGATCTAGGCATAACAAAGGTTGTGCGATTGACTTAACTCTTGTGGATCAAAAAACAAAAAAGGAACTTCCCATGCCAACGGAATACGACTCCTTTCGAAAGGAAGCCTGGGCCGAATCCACCGTTACTGATCCAGAAATTTTAAAAAGCCGAACAATTTTGATCAGTACACTCAAGCAATATGGATTTCGTGTGAACAAAACCGAATGGTGGCATTATGATTTTTTAGAATGTTCCGGCTTTGAAGTTTTGGACATTCCCTTTGAGGAATTGGAGTAGGGATTTAGATTTCCACCCAGATAACATTAAACTATCTCAAACACAGCTAAATGGTCGTTTGGTTATGGAAATGAATCGACTTAAGTTTGTAATTGATAGTCTGTAACTGATATTATGCACTCTACAAGTTATGCTCAGAGATACATATTCTAAAAAAACTACCTTCATTTATATTCACTGAGGATGAACTCAACTACAACGCGTTAGATTATTACAGTTTGGTTTCATTTGTGTTACATATTAATTACAGCTTGGTTTTACAAAGTTTGAATGGAAAATTTTGTTGACTCTATCAATCGTTAAGCATTTTGATTTTAAAATATATAAAAAGATTCTATAAGAAGTTTATGCGTAAAATACAATATAAGAAAATTAAACATGCACAATACATTCAATATTGCTTCTATCATAAGAAGGAAGTCTTTATCTGTTAAAAAAACTATTATCCTGCTTGTAATATTTTTTTCTTCTGTAAACTTTTTTGCCTTTTTCTCTGGGTTAGAAGAATCAATCATTCCTCAACAAATACCTGAAGTTGAAGTGAATTCTGCAGGAATGCCGTCATTGGCATATCCAATTACTTTGCCGAAGGGAACCGGTAACTTAACACCTGAAATTATTCTAAATTATAATCCTAAATCTATAGGAACCAATCTTGGTGACGGATGGCAACTTTCTGGAATCGATACAATCCGTAGAGATAATTCAGTAGGCATTAAACGAGCATTGGACGATTCGTTTTATTCTGATGAGTTAGGAAGACTAATCAAAAGCCAAACGATTCCTAATGGATATTATGCGTCAGAAGATTCAAAAGATATATTCACAATGTTTGTTTCTTCCTCTTGTGAAGGAGGGCCATGTAATTGGGAAAGAAAGACGGGTAATGGAATTTCTATTGAATACGGGAATCTTGTAAAATATGCAGAAAACACAAATATAGGAAAACTTTGGACTGTTTCAAAAATATTTGATCGGGATGGAAATGAAATTTCGATAAATTATGATCAAACTTTACAATTGGCAAAGAACCAAGCCATTCCTACTGAAATCATTTATGGAAATGGAAAATATCGTATTTTGTTTGAATATCAAAGTTCGCCAATTAGCAGAATATCTTATGAAGATAGTGGATTAACCAAGCAAGATAGATTGATATCTGATATTCGAGTTTATTTTGAAGATGAAAAAATTGAAGATTACCATTTCGTATATGATGTAGATCAAAATAGTTCTATAAAATTAGTAAGACTTGAAAGAGACGGCTATGAGCCAATCAACATGGACTATGCCAAGATACAAACAAATTTGTCAAACCGCATCCATGGAAATTCTTTCCCGGTAGAGAATGGTCAATTAAACCATTTTTATAAATTTTCTGATAACGGAAGATGCACTGGTTCATTGAATATTTGTGCAACTACTCTCGTTAAGGCTAATCCATTTACGGCTTTAATGTGTTTGTTTGTAGCAATAAGAGACACCAACGACTGTCATACCGGAATCGAAAAATCGTCTGTCTCTTTTGCTGACGTTAATGGAGATGGAAGAGTTGACTTTGCTAGAATTGTTGATGCAGGCATGCAGACTGGATCATTCCCATTTGATACAGCGCTGTTTGGAAAAAAATTAGGAAAGATTCAAGTTAATAAAGCCGCCAAACAGGGAGAATTCATATCTCTTGGAGGTAATTTTGTTCACTCTGATAGTTTTATAAATACGGAGGTTACGAGGATTATTCCCGGAGATTTGAACGGTGATCGCATGTCAGATTTTGTGATCATAGAAGACTATGATCTTCCTATAAAAGTTGCTATCTCCAACGGAAATAGTTTGCCTATCATCAATACCAATATTATATTAAGACAACCAAGACCAGATAAAGAAAGATGGTTTTATTTAAGACCAGATCAAAAAATTTACCAACATTTCGTTGATTTCGATAATGATGGATTAACTGATTTTATTCAATTTGAAGATGGTGGTTTAAAATTCTATAAAAGCAATGGTAGTGGATTCAATTCGGGAGTTTTTCTTTCTGGAATCGATGGTTATCGATTTGGACAATCTGGGCAACAATTTGTAGACTTAGATGGTAATGGTTATCCTGATTTCATCAGTTTCACAAATATAGACAATGAAGAAACTAGAACATTGTTATATTCAATGTATGGATCATCAGGATCGAATATCAATAGTGGTTCAGTCCGAATTGGAACTGATGGTCTTTATGCGAATTTTTATTTTGCTGATATAAATGGTGATCGTCGATCTGAATACGTTTCCGTGACGCAAAATGGGGATTTGAAAATTCGTATGTTTGACGGAAGAAATTTTCAAGAACCTTATGTAGTGACTTTGGAAGGCGTTTATTTTAATAAAGATCTTACTAAGAGTTCTTCGCAATTGGTGGCGGATCCTTATTTGTTGGATTTGAAAAGAGACGGATCTCCTTTAGATAAAATCATTCAAACCGAAATCTCTCCTGGTTCAGAAAAGATTACGCTCTACTTACATGATAATTCAAGTCAATTTACTGAGTCCATAGAAATCAGTGCTGCGTTCCCGTCAGGAGTTTATAACGGTAACACTAGCCCTACATTTTATGATTTAGATAAAGATGGCGAAAATGATGAAATATATGTTAGACTACAATCAGCAACAGAACTTTTTTTAATCGTAAAATATAAAAGAGACGATTACATATTCGAACATAAACTAGATACGGCTAAATTATTTAATCAAGCTAGTTTAAGTGACCAACCAGATTATCCAAAAATGACGGATCATCTATACGATAATTTAATCAGAGGTAAATCATTCGCAGATGTAGATGGGGACGGAATGGATGATTTTATTTGGTATGACGGTTCACAAATTCGAGTATCGTATGCTAGGTGGAGTTCAGGAAAAATAACATATAAATCTTCTGGTGATGATGCCTTTCCTGCTGGCGGGCTTTTGGCTGCTTTAGATTTTAATCATGATGGCCAAAGTGATTTCGTAGGTATCAATGTTCAAAAACAAGCTTTGTTTGAAAATATTAATTTTTTAGATGTCAATCGTGATACTCCTTGGGTAAATAATGCGGTCATTACTTATTACAATCAATCGAATGTTTTGCCAACAGGATTTATTACTTCAATAAATAATGGAAATGGAGAAAAAAGAACAGATATCAGCTACACCCCCAGAGGTAAGTTACTCAATTTAAATGCGCAAACATCTGCTTATCCAATAGTTTCAAATTTAGATGGAGGGTTCTTAATCAGTTCGATTAAAAACTTTAGCGCAACAGTTGAAACGTCAGAATCAAAAATAGAATATGAACAAGATAAAATTCAACTAGGTGGATTGAACGATAAAAAATACTTGGGTTTTAAAACCCTAAATGTATATACCAGCTTAATGGGTACACCATATACCCAAACTAAATATTCATACAATCATAATGCAGGCAATCCTGGAATTGGAAAGTTAATCAAAGTTGAAGATTTTATTAATGCTCACAATATAAAGACAAAAGAATATTCTTACTTATCAAAAATAATTCCGTCAGGATCAAAATTTTATCTAACTCAACAAGTATTAGAATCTACCGACAAAAATGGAGTCTTAGAAAGTCAAGTAACTGGTTTTGACTACGATGCCTATGCAAATATTGCCAGAGAAAATATTTCGATAGGTGGACATGTTATTTTAAAAGAAAATACTTTCAGTGTAGATCCGATAAATTATCTTCTAGAGCGAAAAAGTAGGGAGAAGGTGTTTTCAGATGGCTTTTTAATTAAAGATAACACATACGAATATAATAATCATCAAATTGTTAGGATCACACAATTTGCGGATAATCCAAAGTCTCGGTCGAAGTCATTTACTTACGATTCTTATGGAAACGTAAAATCAGAAAGTGACTATCTGGGCAACATTTCCCAGTACGAGCATGATGATAAAATTCATTTATTTCAAACTAAAATCATTAACCCATTAGGTCACATATTTCAAAAGCAATATGAATATAAGTTTGGTAATCTCTTACAAAGTATCGATCCAAACGGTGCGTTATTTGAATATGAATATGATAAATATGGTAGGCGAATTAGAGAAAAAATTCCAGGAAACTCGGATTGGACCTTGGAAGTTGAGTATCAAAATACGGGAAGGACTGGCGCATCCATTAAAAAAACGGAGAAAATCTCTGCTTCACAAGAAATAGTTTCTAACGCATATTTTGATTCTTTCAATAGGCTAGTTAGAGAAGAAAAGCTACTTGAAAATGGATTAAAACTCATAAATACAAAGAAATATTACCCAAATGGAAAGGTTGAAACTGAAACAGAAGATGATATAGAAGGATTGTCTGGTTTCACGACAAAGTATTATAAATACGATCCGATTTATGGATCTCCCATCGAAGTAATCAATAGCAACGGAATCGTAGAAAAGTCAGAAACGAATGGTTACGAGACTACTGTCACTGTGCTAAAAAATGGAAGTGAACTACATAAAGAAATCATAAGAAAGAATTCTTTAGATCAACTCGTGTATCGCAATTTTGGATCAGGTGTTTCATATACTTACGATTATAACAAACAAGGGAAATTAATAAGAGCAACTGATTCACTTGATAGATTCGTAAATTTTTCATATGATGTTTATGGGCGTAAAATTACTCAAATTGATGCAATTGCAGGTTCATTCGAGTATCAATATGATGCGAATGATAATATTCTATTGCAACGAGATTCGCAAGGTAAGGCTCAAAACTTCACTTATGATGAACTCAGTCGAAGAAAAGAGGTTAAAAATACAAATGGAAATGTTAAGGTAAAGTTTGAATATGATTTTTCCTTAAATGGTATGGGTAGAGTAGCGGCTATACAAGACGATGGAGGATTAGTCTCTTTCGAGTATGATTCGAGAGGGAATGTTTCTAAAAGTGTTAGGCGAATTGATGATCTAGTTTTAGTTGAAAATGCGACTTATGACAATTTAGATCGGACTACTGAACTACAATATCCGGAAGGATCGATTGCACATTACAATTATTCCAAAGGTGGTTATTTAAGTTCAATTTTATTAGATATACCTAGAGCCGGTAGTTACAATCATAACTTGGTTCAATATTCAGTTGAACCTGAAGACGATATTGTATTTAAAATTAATAAAATTTTTGGAAACGGAGTAAAAACTGAAATATTCACCTCAAAACAAGATAAAAAAGTAAAATCATATAAAACATCGAATCTTTCTGGAGTATTATTTGAAAGTATTGAGTTAGAATATGATGCTGTAGGGAATGTTTTAAAGCGAACAGATCATAAGAATCCTTCTAGAACTCAAGAATTTGTTTATGACGCCCACAATAGAATTACGAATGCAATAGGAAAATATGGGGTTGAAAGTTATTCATATAATGCGAGCGGTGATATATTAAAAAAAGGAAATTTAAATTACCAATATGACTCCGTTGGAATGTTATTATCGGTTTCTGATGAAAATCAAACCACACATACATTCAATTATGATCGTAGCGGAAAAGTGATACAAAAAAATAATGATAATTTATCGTATGATGACCTTGGAAGAATGAAGGAATATAATTCTTCGGAAACAGGAAATACAACGTTTGCTTACGATTTTTCTGGAATTCGAATCAAGAAAACTAGTGAATTAAACAATAAGACTGTTATTTCTCTTGGTCGAAAATTTGATGTTACACGGACTCCTGGAAATCCAGATCAGTATACCCTGTACTTCGAAGGTGCGGCAGATGAATTGATCGCCCAATTATCAACTTCAGATGCCATCTTGGTAGCTGAAAATCAAGTTTTTAATCCAGGTAGCCATGGCCTTGCATTTATAGGTAAAATTAAAAATTTATTCAAAAGTGTTTCTAAATTTGAGAATGTTAAGACTTATTTTTTCTCCTCCACTATTTCATTAGCTTTTCTTTTGATTTTTCCTTTGAGCAGAAGGATTGGCATTAAATCAGCAACTCCATTGCTACTTCTCTGCGTGATGAATCTAAGTAATTGCGGTATGATTCTTCCGGGCGGTGGAGAACAAGGGACACCTCCCTGGTTAATTTTCCCAACTCAGATCAATGCAAATACTCCTAGCATAGGAACACCAATTGATATTGGGCTCCAAAATGGTACTCCAGTGAATGGGTTAGTTTTTTTCCATACTGATCATTTAGGAAGTATCACAAAAGTATCAGATGGATTTGGCAATGTAGTAAGTGGAGGAATGGATAGTGGCGCGAGTTTTGTTTCTTACAAACCTTATGGTGGGATCTTGCGAAATGATTCATCTGGACCTGATATTTTTAAATATAAATATGAAGGCAAAGAAGAAGATGTAACTACAAAACTATTATATTATAATTCTCGATATTATGATCCTGAAATAGGAAGATTTTTACAACCAGATACTCAAATTATGGCGGACCAACTCTTCGGCATGAATCGGTTTATGTTTGTAAATGGAAATCCTATTATGAATACGGATCCATCGGGAAATAATGCTCACATTCACATGTTCAATCAGATCATCCGAAAAATTGTCGGAGCAGATAACAAAACAATGGTTCGGAATATTAAAAAAGATATTCTCAATGCACTTGCTGAGTCGGACAATGTTTTCCTTTCATTGGCTGCTAAAAAACATATCATCGATAGAAACAAAAGAGATCTCAAAGAAGCTCAAAGAGAAAGAGCAGTCGTTACTGGAGTTATGGCTGTGATTGCCGTTGTAACAGGCGGGATAATGCTTTGGGGGAGTCCAGGTTGGGCTGCCGCTGCCGCACCATTTTTTGGTGCTAGTGCAGGGTATGTTGCTGGTTCAGCTATAGGTTACACTGTCGGCGGCTATATTGGTGAAGGAAAATGGGATGAACGAAGTGCCATCATGGGTTCAGTGATAGGCGGAGCTATAGGCGGGGTATTTGGTGGATTACAAGGTATGGGTTATTCAAACGAGATATTGACTAAAGGCGTAAATGGAGAAGCTGCAGTAAGTCCTTATTGGGGAACTTATGTTTATGGTGCAGATAAATGGTTTTATAGCCCCGATTTCTTTCCTGGATGGATAAAGTGTGTATTATTTATGAAAGGAGCATCAACATCTGTTGCCAATATCACAAATAATAAACCAAACGCTTACGGTGATCTCGCGATAGACTTTTTGAATTTTTTGACTCCCCTGCCATTGATTACAATTACAGATTATAATTCATATTCTCATGAATTAAATCGACTTAATAAATTAGGAAAAAGGGATGTATATTAAATATTTATTTTTATTGCTTTTACTACTTTTGGCATCTTGTTACCCGAGCGTAGTAAAAGTGCATTCAGTTTATCATCCGTATTTAATCAAAAATCTTTGCAATGTTTCGATCCTTGGAAAATTCGATCGTGTTAGATCAATTTCAATTTTCTTGGAAGAAGATAATATTCTAGATTTAAATGCGGAAGAAGTTAGAGAAAAAGAAATATTTCTAGATCAAGGCTCAGAATATTTTTTTCCAGTTGAGTCATTTAGAGATTCTGTTTTTAAGCAAAAAATACCATGTAAAAAACAAACAATTCGAGTTAGGTATGTTATAAGTGATGGAACGCAGATTTTGGATATTAAAACTAAAGGTTTGAAAATCCAAAATTTTGTTATTAAAGATTCAAAAGAAGGATTGTTCTATAATGAGAAAAAGTAAATGGATTTTGTTTATTTTTGTGTTTAGTCTCTTTTCTATCTTGGATCTACATGCTTTTCCAAATTATGTACCTCCTATCCCAGAATATAGATTAAAAATCGTTCCTTTAGAGGATTTTAATGAAACTTATATCATTGTTCAAATCTTGAATAAAGAAAGTAAGAATGATAGATTGCTTTATACGTCAGGAATACAACAAAGAGAATCAAGATTTCAGAGTATTACTTTAAGCCACAGTCCAGTAGTCGGAATTAAAGTAATTCCATATTCTTCAATCAATGATTCAGAGTATTTTTTAAAAGAAGCAAATTCAATTCGGCAAACTCAGATTAAAGAAAATTGCAGAAATTACTTTCCTACGTCAAAAGGTAAAAAGAATTATTTGTTATTTTTTCGCGACGATAGAAGAGAATTTGGCCAAGAATATTTTCTACAATATGAAATCTGGGAGGATTTCGAAATCCCACCAAACAAATCTCTATATATCGAAATCGATATTGTAAAGCGAGAACACAAAACATCAATTATAGACACTCCCGCTGATATTTTTGCTGATATGTGTAAATGAAATGCCTTTAGAAACTATGAAACAAATGATTATTAAAAAAATTTTTAGCCTTTCGTTCACTTTATTAATTTTTTACAATTGTGATTCGGGAAATGATAACAAAGACACTCAAAATCTTTTATTTCTTTCTCTGCTTAACAATGGCTCAACTTACACTAGCAATGTAAAGGTTAGTTTGTATGCAGGTTCTAGTCAGCGCCAATCTGGAGGGATCGATGGTGACAGGTTTAGCGCAACATTCAATCGCCCACGGGATTTGGTGTATGTGAGCTCGGACAAAAGTCTATTAATCGTTGATAATGAAGGTAGGAAAATCCGAAAAATTGATGCATCAGGATCTGTTTCTACCTTTGCAGGAGCTCTCGATGGTTCATTTGGTGATACAGATGGAATTGGAACGAATGCTCGATTTAAAAATATATTAGGAATCACAAGGTGTCCAGATGGGTATTTTTATGTAGCAGACTCATCTAATAGTTTGGTACGAAAGATCTCTGAAGCAGCTGTAGTTACAAAATTAACAGGTGGATATGGAAATGTTGACGGTAATCTTGCGGCAGCTCGATTTGGAATTCTACGGGATATTACTTGTGATAATACTGGGAATTTATTTGTAACAGATGGAAGTAATCATTCCATTCGCAAAATTGACACTTCTGGAAATGTCACTACTTATGCAGGTAGTACTTCAGGCGTTGCGGGTTTAGTGGATGGTGTCGGAAACGATGCAAGATTTACAGACCCAAATGGAATTAGTTTTGATCCTATATCTGGTAACTTGTATGTGTTAGGTTGCTGTGGCAGTTTTGCAGTGATTGATCAAAATAGAAAAGTTACTTTTGTGACAAAAGTTTTAGGTTATGTGAATGGAAATATTTCCCAAGCAAAATTTAGTTCACCGACCAATTTAGTAAATGATGTGGATGGCGATTTTATAATAGCTGACTCAGTGAACAATGCAATTAGAAAGTATACACGTGTTGGTGAAGTTTCAACATTCGCAGGTACGACATTTGGTGAGTTTGGGTTAGTAGATGGCTATGGAACACAAGCAAGGTTTAACGAACCTTCCGGAATTGTGGCTGGAGAAGGCCGTACTTTTTTTGTAACTGATTATCGAAATCATGTGATTCGAAAAATTGAATATTAATCATCATCTGACTCTATTAATTAAAATATCAAGTAAATGAAAATAATTTATCTATTTCTATTCTTTCTTTTCCTTTGTTCAAGTTTTGCTCTCCAAGCAGCAAAAATTCAGTTTTTTAATGGTGATGTTTTTTTTGCAGAATTAGTTTCTGAAGACGAACGTTTTCTTATTGTGAAATTTAAAAGTAGAAACTTTAAAATTCCTAAAAAAGAAATTGAGTTTTCTGATATTGCAAACAATTCAGCAAGTGATACTTCATATACTTTGTCAGTGTTTAGCCTTAGAGATGGAAGTAAGATCAAAGGAGCACTTGCTGAAGAGAAAAAAACAGAATTTGTTTTTAAAACAGAGATAGGATTTTTAGTAGTACTAAAATCTGAAATTTTGCCACCATATCCGACGAAAGTCACTAGCCCAGAAATGGATTCAAAATATTTACTCTACGAAAAAGATGAAAATCGAACTTTATTTGGAGGATCATTATTTCTTCTTCCGACATATCAACCTCTTGCTTATCAACATCCATATTTAATTGGTGGATCTATATTTACTGAACCTGCTTATCTAAAATTAAATCATAATTGGCAAGGAGGAGTTCGTATAGAAAATTATCAGTCAAAAGGAAAACTTTCAATATTATCAGGAAGTGTATATATTCTAAATAATGGAAAGTTATTCAATTGGGATATTTTAAGTTATTATACTTCGTTTGGGTTGGGTATTTCCCAAGTTTCTTACACATCTAAGGATAATCAATCTTACTCAGGTCAAAATACTATTATTAGTTTTGATTTTGGATGGCAAAAGACAATATTTCTAGATTCATTTTTACGCATTGGAATTAAAAACACCTGCTTTTTAGAACCTACTCAAGTCTACTGTGGTTCTGGTCTAGAAATGCAAACTGGAGTTTTCTTTTGAAGAATCATTATTTCTTTTTAGTATTTTGTTTGATATCTTGTACACAAACTCCATTCACAGAAGGAACATCTCAAGATAAAGTTAAAGTAAATTGGGCTGCCGCTGGTGCAATATCTGAAAATTCGGCAGTTCTTACTTGGGAATGCTCTTCTAAATCACTAGGTTTTGTGAATCTATCTGGTACTCAAACGAATCGATTTGATACATCATTTTTTGAATCGACACTTCATGCGGTACCTGTTAACGGATTGAAGGATAATGAATTGTTTCGAATGATTCCTTCTTGCGGATCTTCTGAATCAGGAATCGGATTCCCTGCTGAATTTAGAACTTCTGCTAGTCTTGAAACACTCTATAAAAGAGGTTTTTGGATTGTTGGGGGAACTGGTTCTGATAATTCACCTGTATCTCAAATAGATTTTTATGATCCAGTAAACGACCAATGGATTTCAGGAATCACTAACATACCAACTCCACGTATCAATGCACAAGTTGTGAGTCATCTCGGTAAAATATATATTATGGGTGGAATAACTAAGGTCGCAAATACAAATACATATACTGTAAGTAGAAGGGTTGAAGTATATGATCCTTTGGTAGGAAGATGGGAAACTTTATCTGATATGCCCAATACATTACAGGGAGGATTGGCTGCCTCTATAGGTGATGAAATCTTTGTTATTTCAGGTACAACAAGTCTTGATATGACTACAGGTACTGTTTTGAATACGGTATACCGATTTCTTCCTGGAGTAGGAGTTGGAGGTCAATGGTCTAATTATACTTCAAGTACAAGTATCTTTGGAAGAGTTGATATGAGTTCTTGCGATTACAATGGAAGTATTTTCATTACAGGCGGAAGGTTTTATCAAGATGGCCTCGCATACGGTACATCTGACGCTTATATTCCGTCTTTGAACTCCACAACCGGCAAAATAGAAGCATCAATTTCCATAGCACGACATGGAGCCGGTGCTGCATGTTATCGACCTAAAGCGGATGATCTTTATAACTCAGATCCGCCTATTTTCTTAATCGCAGGAGGTTCAACTAGTACTAATTTAAATCAACCGGTTACTTCGATTGCTGCATCGAACCGATTTGAGTTTATGGGTTTGGCTGGTCAGACAAATTCTTTTACTACCGGATCAAATCTTCCGGAATCACTATATGCGCCGTCAATGGAAATTGACTATTCAAGCAGAAAAGCATACCTTTTTGGTGGAGCAACATCAATCAATTTACCTGGAAATAAAGTGAGGACTTTGGATTTAACAAATATCACAGGAAATCCATGGGTTGAATCATCAACTACTATGCCTAGAGCTAGATTTGGTCATAAAGTAGTGATACTAAGTAGGTAAAAATGAAAAACTTTATTTTCATTTGTTGTTTATTTGTATCATCTACATTGATATCTCAAGAAATTTCTGAAATTACAATTAATTTCAGAAATGCACTAAAAACTAAAAACTTTGATTTAGCTGAGAATCTACTCACTGAAATGAGAAAAGAAGATCTTGAGTTAGCTAAGTATGAACTATTGGAGACCGAGTTATGGATTGAAAAAGGCGAATCATTATATCAAAACAATCAATTCAAAAGTGCATTTCCTTATTTTAAAAATGCTTATGAGAGGTGGAGAACAAATAACTTTGTAAGAGATCGTTATAATGAATTGAATTCAAAAGTTCTTAAAGATGAAAATTCAAATGTAAATATGAAAAATTCAAAAATTCAATCGGCTGGTTTAGCAACTAATAATAAAGAGATTATTGGGGAATTACAAATATTGAACAGTCATTTGCAAAATTTAACTTCTGGAATAAATTCGATTGATGAAAGAATGGAAAAATTGATTCAAGAGAATTCAAGAAATAATGCCTTACTGGTAACGGCTATAAGCATTCAAAGTTTGGTTTTACTTATTTTCTTAATTAAAAGGAAATAAACTTTTCTGAAATTTTAAAAAACCGTACGATTCTGATCAGTACACTTAGCAAATACGGATTTCGTGTGAACAAAACCGAATGGTGGCATTATGATTTTTTGGAATGTTCTGGGTTTGAAGTTTTGGACATTCCTTTTGAAGAATTGGAGTAGGGGTTTAAATTTCCACCCAGATAACATTCGTTTTGTGATCTGGTAAAGAAATTCCATCTTCTTCTAAAATAATATTTTTCAATCACCACTTCCCGCGCCAGCGATAGGAGAGGAAATCCTTCGCATAACAGATTTTATAATGATATAGGATAGGCTAGCGAAGGATTGGAGCGGATAGCGCGGTCGTTACAAGATTAAATATTAGTTTGTGATGCGATTCGAGGCGCCCGAAGAAAATAGGAAATAGTATTTATAAAATAAAAAAGCACCGAAGTTTCCCTCGATGCTTTTCAAGTTTTTGATTCCGTTTTGATTCTGTATTTGCGAATCAGAAAGAAATCAAAGTTTAGTTACACTGCGTTGACGACTAAATCTCCACCGGCTTTCACTTCACCAGCTTCGTTTTTTGCTTCTACAAGTACAGTTACCGTTTTTTTACCATCTTTTTCAAATTTCTTTTTGATGGTTCCAACGATTGTTAGTTTTTCGCCGAGTTTCGTCATGGCTTTGAAAGTCACACCAAAGTATGCGATGTCTTTTTGTTCAGCCCAAGAAGTACAAAGTCTTCCTACTTGCGCCATTACGTACATACCATGAGAAATGGTTCCATCAAGACCTGCTTTTCTTGCGAAGTCAGGATCGTTATGGATAGGGTTAAAATCTCCGGATGCTCCCGCATAACGAACTAAATTTGCATGTTCGATAACCGGGATGTCGAGGGAAGGAAGAGTCTGACCAACTTCTACTTTATCAAATTCGATTTTTGCCATTGTTAGCCTCCTTTATTAATCCTTACGAATGAAAATCGCCATCTCAGCAGAAAGGATGGGATCATTTTTTTCATCATAGATAGTTGTTTTGAAAGTTACGATTTCTGCTCTTCCTGATTTTACATCAGAAATTTCGGACTGTGCGTACACTTTGCCCGGATACAGAATTTTGTGGTACGTATACTCTTCTTTTAAGTGAAGGATTTTGGAAAGGTCAATACCGAGTTCGGCCATATCATTCCAAATCTTTGGGTATCCCCAAAACATAATGACAGTAGGGAAAGTTGGTGGAGCAGGAACATCAGAGTATCCGGCTTTCTTTGCTTCTTCTACGTCAAAATAGATTGGGTTTTTTTCGTTGATGGCGAGGCAAAATTCTTTGATCTTTCCTCGTTCCACTGTGAAATCAAAACGATCTAGTTTTTTTCCAACTATATCTTTGGTTATTGCCATTGGCATTTATCTCCTTAGTGTTTATCGATCCAAGCAACTAACTCTTTGAAGACGATGGCTCTGTCTTTTGGGAGTTCGTTCATGGTTTCGTGGTACAATCCGTCAAAAATTTTCATTGTTTTGTCTTTGGAGTTTACCTTTTCAAAGGCTTCCAAAGTTCCTTGGACGAGAGCAATTTGGTCCTCTTTTCCATGGAACATATAAATTGGTACATTGATTTTTGTAGCTGATTCCAATGCGAGTCCATAACAGTTGAGTAAGTAGTCACCTAAGTAGGCTCCCACGTTTCCGTGAACCAATGGATCTTTTACATAAGCTTCCACCACAGACTTGTCATGCGAAATCATATTGACATCAAGTCCAGTGGGAACTGTCAGAGTGGGTGCTAGTTTTGCTAAAAATCCACCGGCACCTTTTTTGATGTCCATCACTAGGTCTGTTTTGACTTTGATGGGAAGGGCACTACAAATGTAAGCATCTAAATCATTTTGGAAGTTGTCTGTGGCAGTATAAAGAAAGGTAACAGCGGCACCCATAGAGTGACCAAGTAGAGTTACCTTACTGACACCTTCGTTACGTTTGGCGATGTCGATGAGTTCTTTGAGGTCTGCAAAAAAATCAGAGAAATGAGTGATGACACCGCGGCGTCCATCGGATTTCCCATGACCTCTCGCATCGATGAGGTAAATGGCGTAATTGCGTTCTGCCATGGCTTCCAACAAAAAGTTGTAACGGCCACCGTGTTCCCCAATGCCGTGGTGGACAACGAGTACACGTTTGACTCCGGACTTTGGACGATAGATTTGGTAATAAATCGATCCGCCGTCTTTGTTTTGAAAGGTAGACTCCTCACGGGAGTAGGCTTGTTCCCAATTACTCATAGATGTCAATGATGGATGATAGAAACCTAAAAAGAAAGAACTTTTCCTGTTCGTCGGAAACCAGTTTCCCAAACTGGTTCCATATGCGAGCGACTCTTCCTTTCGCCCTTACGATCTGTTTTTGTCTCCTCAGCTGTTTGAACAAATCGGAAAGACGTTTCCCCGTGGATTTGGTTTTGGAATTACGAAATGCCAAATCCAAAATCTCTATTTCCAAAGATCCCTTACCCTACCATTGGAAAAAAAATCCCGGTCGCCAAAGTAACCTTCCCCTCTCTCGCAAATGGGAAAATACGCAAGTTACATTCAATACAGATAAAGAGATATTTTTAAACCATTCCTTGGATTCCCTTTTTTTTCCCCCAGGCCAGGAGTATGAATTCAAAGTCACTAAAGGAAATTACGAGTTTTCTTCGCTGATAGGATTGTTAGGCGAAAAAGAATTCCTAACGCAAATTACTGGAAAATTCAAAATCTATTCAGGGCAAAGCCTTTTAAAGGAATGGGATCTTTCTGGATCTGCGAAGGAGAGATGGGCTCCGAAAAAAGAAATTTTAGAGATTGGGGAATCTGGTTCCCTCAGGTTCGTTTGGGAAAGTGGAGACAGTTATCTTTTTGTCGGTGAACCTTTGTTATATCCAGTGGATGAGAATTCATCGGGAAAGAATGGAATCGGACAACCAAAATCTGTGATTCTCATTGTCATTGATTCGGCAAGAAAGGATTTTTTTGGATCTTATGGGTATCCTCATTCAGTCACACCGGTGATGGACGAGATGGCTAAGGAATCAGTGTTTTTCGAAAATCCATTTGCCAACGGGAACTGGACCAAACCTTCGATGATGTCATTTTTTCATTCGGAATATTCATCTAACCTTGGTTTGGGGAATTCTTGGTTTTCGACAAAACCCTACCAAAGAAAAGTTTATTATGGAAAAAAAAGAGACAACTTAGCCAAAACATTTCGGGAAGCGGGTTACTTTACCCAAACGATTATGAATAATGTTTTCTTTTTGGATTATACAACGGTTGGTTTGGATTTGGGATTTCATAATTCTTTCCAGGTGGGCATGGACATTGTGGATACAGAGGTTCTCACAAACAAGGCTGTCCAATTTGTTACCGAATACAAAAACAAACCTTACTTTTTACATTTCAATTTGAACACTCCTCATGCTTCTTATTCTCCACCACCGGAGGATATGGCTGTGGTTCGTTCCCTTGTTCCTTCCGATGTATTTTACAAATATGAGTCTCCAGTGCAGAGATATTTGGGAGAGATGCATTATACGGATCGGGACATTGGCAGGCTCATCGATACATTAAAAAAACAAGGAACCTATGATGAAACCATGATCATTGTCACAGGCGACCACGGGGAATTATTTAGTGCGCATCATGATTATAGTTATCATTTCATTATGCAAACAAGGTTTGGTCATGGAGAAACTCATTACGATGAAGAAATTAACGTTCCTTACTTTATCAAACTCCCCAAATCCATCCAAGGGAGTTTAGGATCAGAACTTGCGGGTAATGCAAACGGAAGGCAAATCCGAATTCCAGGCCAGTCTTCTTTGTTGTCTCTCGCTCCCACCATTCTAGGGTTTTTGGATTTATTGCCCAAAGAATCCACCTACCGTGGAGTCGATTATTCTTCTTGCATTCGCATAACAGGGATTTGTCCAAAAGAAAATTTCATTTATACTGAAGGAAGGATGTCGGAATCGGTTCGGACAGAAAATTATAAATACATTCGTCGTTATCCAGGATTTACTACAGTTAGGCGAACATCGGCAGGCGAACCACATACCATGGCAGAAGAATTGTATGACCTCACCAAAGACCCAGAGGAAAAAACCAACTTAAGTCCTTTGCCTGAAGGAGATAAACTTTTACAAATCGCAAGAGCAGACTTTCGTCGGGAAAATTTCTTAAAACGAAACCACTTGCGGATTTTGATTCCTCCTTGTTCTGAACCCCTTTGTCGTGACTCTCTTTCCTTAAATGTCCAAGGTTCGATTTATGATTGGGAAGTTTCGGATGCCATCCAACTGGGTTCCGGTTCTGCAAAAACAATTTCCTTACAAAAGGAATCGAAAGCGACAAAAACAAATGCAGGCCTCGGTGAAGAAGTCGTATTCAAAACTGTGAATCCAGAGCTTGGAGCCTTCTTTAGTTTTTCGCGGAATGGAAAAACGATTCCTGTTCGTTTTGGAAGGTATGGATTGGAATACCAAAGGTCTATGAGTCACTTAGAAGACTTAATTGTTTCGGAAAGACAACCAGAAGGATTTCCCAATTCTACTTTGCCTTGGGTGTATAACGATGGTGCCTTTAGTGGAACCAGAGAATCGGAAGTGCAACGTGAGATGGGTAAAGAGGTAAAAAAAATATTAGAAACTTGGGGATACATCCACGAATAATTGCTCGTATTCGCAAAGGGGTTCGTCTTATCTTAACTAGACAATTGTATGAAAGATTCTTTTATTCCTCCTCGTTTTGAATTTCCCTTTGCTTTAGGACTGGACTTAGGTTTTCCCATTCTTTCCAAACTCCTCTTCAATATTGATGGAGTAGAAATAACAAAAGAAGATGAACTGCATCTCAAAGAAATCAAAAATAAAAGGGTGATGTACTTATCCAACCAACCGAGTGAAATCGAACCTATCATTGCTTATCATATTGCCAGTAAAATCGGAACTAGATTTCATTTTATGACCTCACGTAGTATATTTAACTGGGCATTTGGTTTGGTGGGAGAGATCATCAAACGAGTGGGTGCTTTTTCTGTCATTGCAGGGACTCTCAATCGTGATGCGATTAAGGTCGCTAAACAGATATTATCCGAACCAGATGGCAAACTAGTGATGTATCCAGAAGGGATGGTCTCTGGTGAAAATGATAACTTGGTATCATTTATGCCTGGCGTGGCCCAAGTTTCTTTTTGGGGATTGGAAGCAGCTCTTTCAAAAGATCCGAAAGCCGAGTTATGGATCCAACCTAGCTTTGTGAAATATAAAATTTCCGGTTCCCGTGATTCGATCCTTGCTGACATTGAAACTTCTCTTTCTCGGATTGAACGCAAACTTAAACTTTATCCTGGTGGAAGAACCTTACTCCGTAGGTTTTTAACTGTAGGTCGAGTGATGTTGGAAGAAACCGAATTTGAATTGGGAATTCCAAGATCGGAGACTGATGGAAAGGATTTTGATTACCGGTTGGGTCGGGCAAGGCATACGGCTCTTAACCTGGCGGCTTCCATTTTAAATGTGAAGTTTCATGAATCGGACAATGCCATCCAAAAAATTCGAATTCTATTTATGTCTTTGGATAGTTTGGCTGCAGGGGCTCCACTCTCCTCTACACCAAAAAATCTGACGGATCAAAATATCCGTCGTGCCAAACAACTAGTGGACACAGCGTACGCATTTATCATCACCAAACCTAAAAATTTAATCCAATGGCCGTCTGCGGAACGATTGATGGAATGGATTTGTAGTTTTGAAAAACATATTTTTGGAAAAACAGAAACCAGAGCAAAGGTTGCCCATGTAGTTGTAGCACCTGCCTTTTCTTTGGCGCCGTACTACCAAACGTACCAATCGAACAAAAAGGAAGCCATCCAAAGTTTACTCGGTGAGATTCGAAAAGAAATGGAAGTCCTTATGGAACGAGGGAAAAAGATAAGTGAGCCAATCGTCCCACCTTATTCTGTGGGACTCGATTTACAAATTGGTTAATCGTTAGTCCAAAACTAAAGTAATTTCAACCCGACGGTTTTTGTGCCGGTTTTCTTCCGTATCGTTCGGAACAATCGGAACATCGTCGGCATACCCTTTAAAGGATATATGTTTTTCATCCATTTGGTGATTATCAACTAATGAATGTAAAACGGATTTAGCTCTATCCTCAGATAGTTTTTGGTTGTATTCTTTTTTTCCGATATTGTCTGTATGCCCAGAAACCCGAATCTCCCGATCAGGATATTTTTTTAGGATCTCCGCAATTTTTGCCACAGCGGTTTCGGCATCGGGTTTTAGTTTGCTGTCGTTAAAATCAAAAAGAATGGAATCCAAAGAAAATACAATTCCATCCTCGGAAGTTCTTACTGTGATTGGAAGTTTTTCTGGAAGAGTATTTTTTTCAGGTGAAGGAATTTCCCCAGTATCAGTGATTCGTCCTAAATTTTCGCCATTCGGTTCTTTTCCATTTAACGGATTTTTGTTAGGATCACCTAACTTCGTCCCATTTGGATCTCCTGTATATCCCACAATGAGATCACTCAGGATATCTTCTCTAATTGTTTCTTTGTCTTTGGCATTCACTTGATTACGAAGGAAATAAATTCCTTTGATATGAAAGTTTGCTTCCTGAACGGTTCCATTCGGATAGATAAATGTGTAAGATAATTTGACTTCTTTAAACTCAGGAACACCACGGGCCGCATTAAAGAAAACTGTTCCTGAAGCAAATCCAAAGATTTTATAAGGTACATTTGGTACCATTTTTTCTCCATCTGGTTTGGTATAAAAGATGGGATAGGTGTAAGTGATCTTTTCACAATTTCCTTTGTAGTTTCCTTCTGACCAAGGATGGATGCCTTGGAAGGTATATTCAGGAAGTACTTTGACACGGATACGATCTGCACTGAAGTCAAAAGATTCTTCTGCTGGTAATTTCCAAACATCAGAAACAGAAACGGGTGTGTCAGGAAAACTGGGAAAACTGCGCAGGTTTGGCATAATGAAATCATTGGGAACTTCATACCGGCCATTTCGGAATAGAGTAAAGTCTGATAAAAATTCTTTGTCCTTCCAAAAAGGGCCTGAGGTTTTGCCGTAACGAATGTACGTATCAAAAAAAGCATTCACCAAACAAGAATCAGATGAACATTTTTTAGGTTTCATCACCACTCTGTTTTTATCTTCTCTTTCCACTGTTTTAGTTCCTACGCGGAAAAATACATCATGGTATTCATTCAGTTCTAAAACTTGGTTTTCCTTCCATTTCCACTGGAAAGTGGTTTTCCCTGTTGGTAATGGTGTGGAGGCCACAAATGGGAGAAAGATGACAAAACAAAATACGAGTCGTCGGAGTGTCTTCACATTGCAATGATCGGGGATTTTTTTGAAAAACTGATAGGGGAAAGGGAAAAAACTACAGGTTTTTGCGATTGACGAAGGATTGATTTTTGGCTTTACCTGAATTACCATGAAAAACCTTTCTCTGCTTTTTTACATTTTGATTACAATTAATTTTGTCGCTTGTAAGGACAAACAAACCCTAAAAGTGGCTGGTTCTGAAACTATGAACAGTATGATGCGATATTTAGGGACTGAATATGAAAAGGTAAATTCAAACGCTCGTGTAACAGTCGAAGGCGGTGGATCCGAATCAGGGATTGATCGTTTGCGAAAAGGAGAAATTGATATGGCAGTTTCTTCACGAGACTTAAACCAAGCAGAATTTGATGACCTCCGCAAAACAGGAAACTTAGAAAAAGTTAGACTGGCTTACGACGGTGTCGCACTCGTTGTAAATCCAAAGAATGTTGTAACCAAACTCAACCTAATCCAAACTTCCGATATCTTTTCCGGAAAAATTAAAAACTGGAAAGAAGTAGGTGGGGCCGATGCTCCCATTTCCATTGTCATTCGTAATGATAAATCGGGAACTCAAGATTACTTCCAAAATCATATCCTCAAACGAAAGGATTTGGGTTTAAATGAATTTAACGAATATAAGTCCAATGTATTTACAAAAGACGCTAAAATCGTAAAAGACAATGCAGAAATGTCAAAATTCATCCAAGAAAATCCAAATAGCATTGGTTATATGGGAATGGGATCTGCCATTGTAGAAAACAAAGACAAGTTAAAAACTGTGGATTACGCAAAAACAGCTAAAGACCCATTTGTTTCTCCTTCCGTCAGAAACGTTTATGATCGCAAATACAAATTAGCTCGCGAACTATTTATAATTTATAAAACCGACCAAGGTGATAAAATTGATGCCTTTGTTACTTTTCTTACCAGCGAACAAGGACAAGTGGCCGTTTTACAATCAGGATATTTAAGAGCATCGCTTCCTGAAGTGGAAGTTTCAGCAGAGCCGGTGAAGTAGGGGGAGGGAATCCCACTCAAATCAAATTAACCTTCAAACTACCAATACTTAGTAATTCCTTCGGTCAGCGATGTACAGCTGGCCGAGTCCGTTGAAGGAAATTCCTTATAAAGCCGGTCAAACATTCTGATTGAAAAAAGAACATGAAATTGTCTTGCTAAAAATCGTAACCTGATTGCAGCTAGGTGTTCATGAAGATTGATAGACGAAAACGCCTGAAAAGACCACTTCCTATTGTATTATTTGGTCTTTATTTTCTGATCCTTCCTTTCGTTAATTATTTTTCATTTGCCTATGCCCACGATATCCATTGGGCTTATCCAAAGCTAGTATTTGCATGGCTTCATCCAGCAGAGTTTACCCTTCTGGTTCTTGCAATTCCTGTTGGAATTGGTCTACTCCTTGTTAAAAAATGGGGATGGTATTCGTTTTTAGTTTATGCAGTAGCATTCATTCTTTTTGATATCATTGCTTTCATTCAAAAGCCAATCGCATTCAATTTGTTAGCCTTGGGTAATTCAATCATTGGTTTCACGGCTGTTTTCTATTTTACGCGAGAAAATATATCTGCACCATATTTAAAACTATATCCAAGGGGTTGGCGTTATGAAAGAAGAACTCCCGTTCAGATTCAACTTCTTCTCAACGGAAGTGCGTGCACAACTAGAGACTTTAGTAGAACAGGTTTTTATGTAACTTGGCCTGATTTTTCTGGAGAACTAGGTGAGGCAGTCCAAGTTGTCATTTCTGGAATTATGATAGAAGCAGGAATTGTGCGCATCGATCAAAATGGATTGGGTATAGCTTTCCGAAATTTACAACCAAACCAAATTCAATTACTTGAGGAAATCATTTCTTCACAATCTCTCAAATTAGAAAACCAACCAACTTAAAAGGAAAATATGATATGAAAAAGTTTATTTGGATTTTATTTACATCGTTCTACTTTTGGAACTGTATTGCATTTTTAGATTTCAATCGAAACCAAAATGAATTCTCTAAGGATTCATTATTACTCCTATTAGGTTCTAAAGATGTAGGTGTTCCTGCTGGTGGTGGAACCGCCGGTTCATCAGGAACTCGTATCCAATCCAGTGATGAACTATTTACCATTTTAATTCCAGAAGGTGCGATGGATGAAACTGTCGATTTTAAGATCACAAAATACGACTCTACCCAAGCACCACTTCCTTCAGGTTTTGTACCCACTAGTTCTATCTACCAAGTAACTCCATCATACAAATTCAAAAAAGACGTTGTAGTAACAATCACTTTGGATCGTGCAAAAGCACAATCGATGAATCTTAACTTTGGAAAAAGTAGAGGTTTTCATGTCTCTACCAAGAGCACAGAACCAGATGCAGAAAGAATGCCTGGTTGGGCCGGCGTCAACACAACACTTGAATCAGAAAGTATTGTCTTTCAAACAAAAAGTTTTTCTATGTTTGGCGGGGGAACTCCTCCACCAGGGAATTTACCTCCTGTCATCAATGGTGCCTATTATTATCTAAAACCTAGCACTCGCCATATTCCGTATGAAATAAGAGCCGATGTATTTGAACCAGACAATGATGTCATGAATGTGTATTTGGTTGTTGGACCTGCGGGTGGACCAACTAACTACTTCTCGATGACAAGAGAAGGAACAACAAATTGGTATAGATCCAATATCCCTTACGAAGCAATGAGTCCTGGCGGAATCTTAATTCAGATCGTTGCAGTGGATATTCATGGCCAAAAAACAGCGAGACCCTCAACAGGAACGTTTTTATATCCCACTGACTCAGGGAACCCTGCTTACATCAGTCAATACACTCCAGATCGTGATGGTGATGGATACAATGATGTTTGGGAACTAGATAATGGATACAATCCCAATAATGCAAGTAGTCCTCCAGGAGGAACCACATACCCACCAGGACTTCCTGTTGTCATTGACAGCTTGGAAATTTTACCAACACAAGCTTGGGTGCAGGTGAATGAACCCATTACGTTTTCTGCTCGAGGGTTCCTTGCTGGTGTTCAAAAATTTGTGAATGTCAATTTCCACACCACTGGCATTGGCCTTGGTGGAGGCCCCATAGGCAATCTGAACTCATCTACGTTTACTGCGACCACTCCTGGCATTGCGGGAGTGTTTGCCACGTACCAAACTCATGAAGCATCTGCTTCCGTTCATGTTGCCGATACCATTGCTCCGTCGAATATCACCGATTTGGTGGCATCACCAATGTCTTCTTCAAGAATCCAACTCAGATGGACGGCTCCGGGAAGTGTAGGTGCATTAGGACAAGCATCTGCGTATGAGATCAGAAGGTCCACTTCACCCATTACAAACAATTTGCAATGTGATGCTGCTACTGGAATTGCACATACAATGATTCCGAAAAACGCAGGGTTAGTGGAAACAAAAGAAATTGATGGCCACCTCCCACAATCGACATACTATTTTTGTGTTCGCGCCATTGATTCTGCGGGGAATCGCAATTCTTGGTCGGGAGTTGTCTCAGCCACAACCTATGCACCAACAGACTTAGTCCCACCTGCTGATATCACAACCGCAACTGCAACTGTCGAATCCTACCAACAAATCAAACTGACTTGGACTGCAGTGGGAGACAATGGAAATGTAGGTTCTGCCTCCGCTTATGAAATCAGACGTCGTTCCACTCCCATCAATTCAGATGACGACTGTTCGGCGGGGGTCTTTGTTCCGAATGCGGTAGTGGCGTCACCTGCAGGCACTCCATTAGAGTTTACTGTGAGTGGGTTGTCTTCTGGAACTGTGCATTATTTTTGTATCCGTGCTTTTGACCATTCCGGAAATCGAAGTCTTTGGAGTGGAGTCCTTCAAGCTACGACACCATTTGCCAACCAAGCACCTGTGATTCAGCTAACTACAAATCTTACGATTGATTTAGGCACTGAAGCCACTTTAGATGCTTCACAGTCTGTTGATCCCGATTCCTCCTTTTGTGGTGCTCAATCAAATTTATATGAGTACAACTGGCGAGTGGTTTCCAAACCTCCACTTTCCAATTTAGCGAATAGTGATATTCAAAATAGAACTACAAAGTTGGCAAAAGTTTTACCTGATAAAAACGGAGATTATGTATTTGAATTTTCCTTTAAGGACAATGCCGGTAGTTGTGCAGGTGGGAATCGAACTTCTGTAACTTTGGTCACTCTGAAAGCAAATTTGGTTCCGATTGATGCTCCCGCTTATGTGGAGGCGCAAGCTGGGGGAACCAGTGCATTCGTTCAATGGTGGCCTATAACTGGAGCCACTTCGTACACTGTGTACTATAGCACAAGCCCTGGTGTGACAACCGCTTCAACAAGTTTTGGTCCCGTGACAAATCCTTATGCGATGATTACTGGTTTAACGACGGGAACATTGTATTACTTTAGAGTTGTGGCGAACAATTTTGGTGGGAGTAGCGTCGTATCAGCGATGGAACCACGTGCATTTACAACTACAACTCCACCAGGGATGAGTGCAACGGGGACTCATATTGATATTTCGGCAGCGTTGGGTAATTTCGTATCTCGATCAGCAAACACACTCCTAATAGACAACATCAATTCTAAATTAATTATCGGAATAAAAAATGACGGCGGCGGGCTTATGAATCTCACCGCTTTTCACTGTGACCTAAACGGAAACAATTGTTCAAATACTAATTATCCAGCTAACTTACCTCTAGATGGTTATCCTAAATTTGCCTTTGATTTTCTTAACTCCAAACTTCTAGGTATTTATGCAAATCACAGTTCTGGAGCAATTGATTTCAGGAGATGTAATGCTTTAGGTACAGATTGTATTTATCAAAATATAAATGCAGGAAAATTAGCCACTTGGAATGATTCGTTTTCTCCTTTAATTGACTATTCGAACCAAGCGTTACTCGTATCAACTTGTTTTAGTAGAAAGCCTGCATTGTTTAAGTGTAATTTAGATGGTAGTAATTGTTCATACCATGATATTTCAGCTGGGGCAGGAACAAATTCCTGTTCCAATCCAAATGCAGTCATTGATTACAAGAATCAAAAACTTCTTTTTGCTACTCCAGACAGTAGTATAGTATCAAATAGAATCAGCTTATTTCGTTGTAACTTAGACGGTAGCAATTGCAATCTTACAGATATTTCTGCGGGACTAGGATCCGGAACTGGGACAAATCCAGCAATCCTAGTAGATAATCAAAATTCAAAACTTCTAACTATTACGCAGAGTGAAAAAAATGACTATAAACTTTCTCTCTATCGCTGTAACTTAGACGGCAGTAATTGCATATTCAGAGATATTTCCGCTGGCCAATCTAATAATTCAGCGTCATATCCAAGTGCAACGATAGACTATATTGAAGCCAAGTTATTAGTTGTCACATATAATTTAGCAAATAGTGGAAAGCTAAGTTTATACCGCTGCAATTTAGATGGAACTGAATGCACCCATACTGATTTATCATCGGGTCAAGGTACAAGTTCTGGAGGGAGACCGAGCGTAATAATCAACCCAATTACAGGTAAACTAAATATTGCTACTACAAACGGTGCTAACTCCGGCAAACCCTCACTCTTTATCTGGTAACTCCTCCCCGCGCCATAGGATCCGAAGGGCTTGGTCTCACCTGATATAGGTGAGACGGGAGCGTAAGCGCACCCCGGAGTGAGCCCGGTCGGTTAAGGGTTTGATTTGGTTCCACTAACCAATGCGAGGCGCACAAATCGATATATCTCTTTTTAATAAACTAATACTCGGTTGTTGGTTTGGTCGCTAATATACAGCTGGCCTTGTTCGTTGAAGGAAATGCCGGCAGGAGCAAATAAACCTAGGGCATTTACTGTCCCTCCTGTACATCCACCAGTATTGTTTTGTACCGCACAATTTAAATTGTTGTGCTGACCAAAGACAGCCACTGCTACATGGCCTGATGTATTTGTGGATTTTTGAAAAACAAAAACGCGGTTATTGGTCGAATCCGATACATACAGGTTTTCACTTTGGTCTAAGGCGAGCCAGGTTGGTCCATTCAGGTTTGTTGAAGCTGATCCCGGTGCTAAACCACTAAAACTTGTTTGGCCATAAACACGACTTGCTGTGGTGGAACCAACAGGAAAATACAAGACTCGGTTATTTGTGGAATCGGCAACATACAAACCACCCATGGAATCGACAACCAGTCCAAATGGTCCATTAAAACGTGTTTCAGAAGTACCAGATAATACGGATGAAAAATTATCTTGTCCATAAACTCTTGTTGCTGTTGTTGATCCCGGTGGAAAGTAAAGCACTCGATTGTTAGAAGATTCTGCGGTATACAAACCACCATCAGGTGCTAGTGCTACAGCCCTTGGATTAAAAAAGGTGGTTTCTGAAGTACCTGTCCCTGAATTTGTGTATCCCGGTTGTCCATACACCCTTGTTGGTGTGGTATTATTATAAGGATAATACAAAATTCTTTGGTTTCCTAAATCAACGGTATATAGTCCATTCTCTCTATCAATAGTGATCCCTCGCGGCGTACTTAAACTTCCAGCTGAAGTTGTACTGGCCGTGCAAGTTCCAGGAATAATATTTACTGCATCACAATTAAAATTTCCATACTGGCCATAAACGATCGTTGAAGCTGTTGTATTCGGCGGATAGTATTGGATACGATTGACACCTGAAATGTAGGCGCCACCGAAGGAATCAGTTGCTACACCATAAGGAAAACTTAAGTTTTGATTTGAGACAGATCCACCTACGCACGAGCCATTATTATATCCAACACTACATGTGAAAGATCCGTATTGTCCATACACCATGGTAGGGCTTGTATCTACCACTTGTAAGGTGATGGTCACAATTCCAAATCCTGGACTATTTTTAGTAATCGTGAGATTGGTTGCTGTAGTGATTTGTGTGGTTGTTCCTTTGATTTCTCCCGTTGTGGTATCAAAGGTTAAACCTGCTGGCAAAACTCCTTGGATCGAATAACTAGAGTTCATTGGGTGGCGAGGGACGATGGAAACAGGAAAATTAAGGTAGAGCCTATAATTAGAATGTCTATAACCGAATGGGGGAATGTTGACTAATTTGTAACCGCAGTGGTAGGATTCGGCGGTGCTAAGGGCCTGAAATACCAATGTTTCAAAATAGGAATCGGATTTAGGATCGCAATTGTTTCCTAGATCCTTTGGTTTACAGCCAATTGTGAGAAAAATGAAAATAGGAAGTGTGATCGCGAGTATTTTTCGTATTATTTTCATATTGGAAAGTTCCATGATATCAAACTTTATCGATCACTACCGTCTATCAAAAATGAATTGGTGAATCCAGTTTATGAAATAAATTATCAACGAAGTTTAGGAAAAGAACGAAAAGGAGAGGGTGTTGGGTAAGACTATCGTTTGAAAGGAAACCTTACATGCGGCGTTGGTTAATAAACCAATACCCGATTGTTTCCAGAATCCGCAATGTACATCCGACCTTGTTTGTCAAAATGAACGGCAACAGGGCTTTTTAAGTTTTCTGCATTTGGATTGATACCGATTCCGCATGATCCATTATTATTATCTGCACCACAATTGAAGTTTCCAAATTGACCAACAACGGCAGAGGCTGACATTCCCGCAGTAAGATTCGTTCGAGGGTAAACTAACACTCGGTGGTGGATTTGGTCTGCTACAAATAAGTTTTCACTCTGATCCAAAGCAACTGCAGAGGGATTATTTAAAGTATTGGTCGTCGGGCTACCAGGAGGTGCAAACGCTGTAAAAGTAAGTTGGCCATAAACTCTAATGGCAGCCGATGCCCCTTTCGGATAATAAACAACTCGATGACTTCCGGTATCTGCAATATAAATTCCACCTGTCGAATCAGTAACAACACCGTAGTTGGAGTTTAGGCCAGTCGCAGTTTGTGTAGCTCCGTTACTAACAAAATTCGGTTGTCCATACACTTCTGAAGGTAGGTTTGCATCTTTAGGGAAGTAAATTACACGACTGTCAAGGGAATCAGCGAGATAGAATCCCCCAGTACTGTCCGGGCTCATGTGTATGGGTGTACCTAAAACTGATGCGGATGTTGGTCCTCCTCCTGCTGTTGTGAAATTCGGTACACCCAACGCTCTGACAGAGGAAGTACTATCATTCTGATAAACTAAGATTCGTTTGTTGGTTGAATCGGCCACAAAAAGTTGGTTTGATGCATCAAAAAAGATTCCTATTGGGGTACTTAGTGTTGTCGCGGCAATAGATATTGGTGTACTACAACTTAGATTTGAAGGAGCATTGGCAATATCACAAGTAAACAACCCATGTTGTCCATACACTCTTGTAGCCGTTGTTTGGCCAGTTGGATAGTAAAGAACTCGATTGCCTGTCGTAATATAAACTCCACCAGAATTGTCGGTGGTTATACCTCTGGGACCAGATAGATTGTTCGCCGTCGTTGATCCTGCAGCACAACTCCCATTATTAGTATCTGCACCACAGGTGAAATTTCCAAATTGTCCGTACACTTTCGTTGCTATTAAATCCCGAATTTCGATAGAAATTTGGCTGACTGCAACTTTCTTACGGTAAACCGTATAACTTTTTCTTTCGAGAGGAGAGCCAGGAGTTCCAGAAAGGGCACCAGTGTTTGGATCTATGTACAAACCATTGGGAAGATTTGGTTGTATCGTTACTTCAGTTTTTTCACCTAATCTTGGTAATACGGATATAGGAATGGATTTATAAAATGTAAAATCTGTGTATCTGTAAAAATCTCCCGTATTGACAATTTGCAGTTGGCAAAAACTACCTTCGATACTGGCTGAAACTATCAATTGTGGAAAAAAATCTTTGGATTTACTATCACAAGGATTGGATAAGGAAGCCATTTGGCAGTTCCCAGTGAGAGATAAAACCAAGGAAAGAAAAATCAGTCGTAAATTCATCTATTTAAGAATTTGAATCCATCCCTTCTAATTTTGCCACATAAGGCAAGTTACGGTACTTACCTTGGTAGTCCAAACCATATCCTACAAGAAAATCGTCCTCGATGATGAATCCTGGATAATCAACTGGGATATGAGGATTGGCTTTCGATTTTTTCCAGAAGAGAGTAGCGACTTTTAAGTCTTTGGGATTTTGTTTTCCCACTTCTTCGAGTAAGTATTCGAGAGTTTTTCCCGTATCCACAATGTCTTCCACAAGTAGAACAGATTTGTTTTTTACAGATTTTTTTAGTTCTTTGGTGATTTTTAAATTTCCAGAAGTGGTTGTGTCTCCATAAGAAGACGCAGCCATAAAGTCGACCTCATGGGGGATGGCAATGCTACGGCAAAGATCCGCTGTGAATATAAATCCACCATTGAGGATTCCAATCACAACTAAGTCCTTACTTAAGAAATCGCGTGAGATCTCACGTGCGAGTTCTTCTACCCTTTGGTGGATTCGTTCTTCTGAATATAAAGGTTTCATTCTTTGCCTATTTGTCCAGGGATCCAAAAAACTGCCAATTGGCAACTTCCCCAGCTAAGATCTTTCCACGATTCATTAGAAAAACTCAAGCCGAGAAATGAGGCCGTGGGAAATTTCTGAAATTTTGTGTGAGAGGATTCTCCAAAAAGTAAGGCAGATCCAAGCTCCTCTAACCCAGGATTGTGTCCCACAAGACAAACAGAACGTACGGAAGGTGAAAGGCCATGGAGTAAAAACAAAAGGTCTTCCTTGTCTGCATCGTAGATGGCTTCCCTTAAATCCGGTTTGGGAAAACGAAGGATTTCTTTGCGAAGAGAGGCATATGTCTTAAGTGTTCGTTCGGCAGGAGAAACCAAACATTGGTCAAATTCAAATCGGCTTTCTTTTAGATATTCCCGTAAGGCTTTGGCTTGTTCCTTTCCTCGTTTGGAAAGGGAACGTTCCAAATCAGAATCATAAGGTTCATCCCATTCTGATTTGGCATGGCGAAGTAAATAGATTTGTTTCATACTGATAGATTAGTCGAAACAAATGACTTTGAAATCACGAAACGACTATTTTTGTATTTCTTTTTCGTATTTGGAAATGAGTTCGTTGTTGTTTTTACAGGAGAATTTTGTCCGCATTTGGTTGAGATGGTATTCTACTGTTTTTCTCGATTTTTGAATTCGATCTGCCACTTCGTTTTGAGACAAACCTTGTACAAGTAAATTCAGGATTTCCATTTGGAAAGCGGAGAAAGGAAGTTGGACTTTACTCACTCCATCGGATACAAATGAGCCACCTTTCATCACAAGATCAATGACTTCTGGCAATTTAGAGATAGGATCTGATTTTAACATATACCCATCGGCCTTGGCTTTGAGGGCATCTTCTACATAGACTCGGCTTCCATGCAAAGAAAAGATGATGACTTTTGTGGGTTGGTGTTTTTCTTTAATTTCACGCAAAACATCGATGCCATTCCGATCCGGTAAGTCGATGTCCAGAACCAAAACATGGATGGGATTAGATTCTAAAAAATGAAACAAATCAGCAGCAGTTCGAAATTCTCCGGCAAGAGAAAAGAAAGGATTGGATTTCAGGATAGATATGATTCCTTCTGTGACAACGGAATGATCTTCTAAGATGGCAATTTTAACGGATTCCACAGCCTCATGATTCTCAGCGCATTCTTCTCATCCATCCAAAAATCTTTCTGGGACTTACTTATTTTTTGTAGTTATCCCTTAATTTTGCTCTTCATCATTTTGGGCACCACCTCCTGCCGGTTTGATGCTTATCCAACCTTACTGGCAAAAGATGGTGTTCTCGATGCTCGCACTGCCAACTTTTCAGGGGAAACTATAAACCTTACTGGGAAATGGGAATTTTATTGGAACGAGTTTTTAGATCCTAAGGCCGAATCTCCCGAACGTAAATCTTATCTAAAAGTAGGAGTTCCTTGGTTTTCTCAGGAGAACGAAGATGGAGAGGATTACCCTAGTTTTGGATTTACAACGTATCGCCTAACAGTTCTTCTTCCAGAAGAAGACAATACTTCGGATAAAGAACCTTATGCACTTCTAGTTCCCGTTTTACATAGCGCCTATAAGATGTATTTGAATGGGGAACTGATTGCTGAGAATGGAAACATTGCAAAATCAGCAAAAGATCATATTCCTTCTTTCCAAATCAAAATTGTTCCTTTAAAGGGAATCACTAAAAAATTAGATTTGGTCGTTCATGTTTCCAATTTCTCTCATAAGTATGCAGGCATTCATGGAATCATTCGTTTTGGAAAGTTACAAAATATCATTCGTATCTGGAATGTAAATTATACAGTGACATGGATTCTTATGATTTTTATGGCACTCCTTGCCATATATCATGCGTTAGTTTATTTTATCAATCGTTCCGAACGAAATGCGCTCCGAATGGCCTTTGTTTATTTGGGAATTTTGATTTTAGCATCCACACTCATCGAAACAAAAATTCTATTTAACCTTTTTCCCGATGAATACTGTGTTCCTTTGTTTCGACTCTCTCGCCTTGGTATTATTTTGATTATGTATTTTGGAGCATACATTCTTCTGAATTTAACGCAAATGCGTTTTTTCAGGCGTATGATCAGTTTTTTGAAACTTTATGCTTTGGTATTTTTTGGAGTAGCCGTTTTGACTCCTGTATCCCATTTAGCAGAGATTTCTTTTTATTTCGAATCGGCATCCGCTGTATTTGTATTTTTAGGTTTGATCTCAGTGTCCGTTGCTTTGTACTTCCAAAGAAAAGAAAGTCGATTGTACTTCTTTAGTTTAATTTTGGCAATCATCGGTGGACTCATCGATTTATTTTTGATCACCAATCCTAATTTTGGGTATAGGCCGATGGGTCTTGTTTCCCTGTATTTGTTTATTTTTCCACAGACACTCGGTGTGACTTTTGGACTTGTACGTGTTTACAAAAGATCCGAATCTTTATCAAAAGAATTGTACAAAAGAAAAGAAGCCCTCGAGAAAAAAGTCAAAGCACGTACTTTGGAATTGGAAAAGGCAAACCGTTGGAAAGCAAACTTTGTTTCTCTCATTTCGCATGACTTACGTTCGCCGCTGAATAGTGTGAATCAAATCTTAGATGTAATCGATTTTAGTTTTAGTGAATCTAGCGAAGAAGAAAAAAAGAAATTCTTAGAAATTTGTAAAACGGGAGTCACCCAGTCCCTTCGTATGTTGGAACAACTTCTGGATGTCAGTCGGTTTGATGCCATTGGGACAAAACTCATCCAAACTCGATTTTGTGTGAACGAACTACTGAACGAAATCATTGAATCTGTGGAACCACTCGCTACTCTCAAAGGGATTCGAATTCAGAAAGAAACTCCTATCCAAGCAGAAATCATAGCCGACAGAACTTTGATTGGTGAAGTTTTTAAAAATATCTTAACCAATTCCATTAAGTATTCTTATCTTAATTCTGAAGTTTGGGTCGGTATTTCTTACAAAGGGAAATGGCTTTCCGTCGAAATTCGTGACCGCGGACTTGGGATGAGCGAAGAACAAATCCACAAACTCACCGGTGAAGAAAATATCAAAAGTCTTCCAGGAACAGCAGGGGAGAGGGGAACCGGGCTCGGTTTACAACTTTGTATGAATATCCTCGAAGCCCATTTCGGAAAACTTCGTATCAAGTCAGTACTCGGAGTGGGTTCTTCTTTTGAAATTTCTTTATCTAAGAGTACCAAGTCTGTCCTTCTTGTGGACGACTCTGGAAACTTTAGGTCAGACTTAGCGGAGGTTATGCGAAGAAATCAATGGATTGTGATCGAAGCAGGAAACGGGGAAGAGGCTTTATCACATCTCTCTCGGATCACACCATCTCTACTCATCACCGATTTACAAATGCCTGGGATGAATGGAATATCCTTAATTCATGAATGGGAAGGCCGCCGCCACAAAGACCAAAAAATTCCTATCATTTTGATTAGTTCGGACGCCCCTCTTTCTGGTGGTGATAAATTTTTAGAAGAAGAGGGATTGGAATCTATTGTTTCTGCTTATCTTTCGAAAATGTATAAGGCAGAGGATCTCTGCCAACAAATAGAATTTATTTTACCCTAACACTCGTTCCATGTGATTTTTGATATGAAGGCTATGTGCCACATCATATTCTTCTTTGGTGAGTTCTCCATAAGCAAAATGAGGTCTTAAGGACGATTCTTTTGTTTTGGAAAAATCATCAATGGCTTGGATGAGTCTTATGATTCCGGCTTTGACTTCTGTGGCATTGGAAATGTCTTCTGCCCCAGGGATGGGTTCTTCTAGTCCGTGATTCATTTTGTTTTTGAATGCAAAAATAGAAAAGGCTACCTTCCCAATGGAACCACGAAAGATAGCGGACTTCATTTCTGGATATCCTTTGAGAGAATATTCAATGCTTTGGGCACAGTGGGCAAATACCTTTCCAACACTCCAATTCCCCGAAAGTTTGATCCCTTCGGGATCGGATTGTAAACTGACAAACAATTCACGAAGGTCAGCAAGATCATCAGCTTCAGCCCAAGGGGATTCTTTGGAGGGATCTTCTTTTGTATTTCCCTCCGTTGTCCCCTCCGCTCGAAGTGGGATTTGGAGGATGGTATAAGACAAGGCTGTTTTTTTTAAGAACTCTTTACGTTTCATTAGAACTTTCCTTTTAAGTTGATGGGTTTTTCCGGTTTGGAGCGGAGTTTCATATTTAGGAATTCAACGATCACAGAAAAACACATAGCAAAGTAAATATAACCTTTAGGGATATGTAATTCCAAACCTTCCCCAAGAAGTGCCACACCAATCAAAATTAAAAAACTAAGGGCTAAAATTTTAATTGTAGGGTGTCTGTCCACGAAGTCGGAAATACTCCCACTGGATAACAACATAAAGCCCACAGACAAAACTACCGCCGTAATCATCACACCTAATTGGTCAGTCATACCCACAGCGGTGATGACTGAATCCAAAGAGAACACAATGTCTAAAATCATAATTTGGATGATGACTTTGGTAAAGGAAACACGTTTGCCAGTTCCTTCTTCGGACTCAGATTCTCCTTCTAGTTTGTGATGGATCTCTGTTGTGGACTTGGCGATAAGAAAGAGTCCTCCCAAAATCAGAATGATGTCTCGGCCGCTGATCGCGTGGTTGATGATTGTAAAAACCGGAGCCGTGAGTTTCATAATCAGAGAAAGTGAAAATAGCAAAAGAATTCGTGTCCCCATAGCGAGCACCAAACCAATTTGGCGAGCCGACTTTTGTTTTGTTTTTGGCAACCGAGAAGAAAGGATGGAGATAAAGATAATATTATCGATCCCCAAAACAATTTCCAAAGCAGTTAGGGTAAAGAGCGCAAGCCATACCGATGGGTCTGAGAGAATTTCAATCATAACGTATCCTAAAGTTCAAAAAATGAAAAATGAATCAATCTAAATCTATAGTTAGGGGACAGGTAAGTATAAAACTACCGTCTATAAAAATACCAACCCGCGCATTCTTCCACGAGCCTTGTTCCCTTCCACAAATCCAAATTTTCTTTGTTATCTGTAATCCCCCAAGAAAATTCATCGAAAGGTTTTCCCCCTAGGCCCTTGTCCCAAGTTTGGTTGGAAATCCAGGGATAGTAGACCCCTTCTTTGGTAAAAGGAACCAGAGTCCAATTTTTTTCGGAAAAGGCATAACTGTATTTGATGGGCCAATAAGTGGCCGCTCCCGGAATGTTCGGGTCAAACTTAGATAAACATTCCATTCGGTGGGCCCGTTTGGTTTCTCCTTCCTGGACCTTTTTGGCGAGAAGGGGGTATTTATCATTATAAAAGAAAACTATCCCGAGAAACAAAACTAAGGTGGCGATGCGCCGAACGAGTGGTAACATAAGAACCAACCGAACGATGATAAAGATCATACAAAATGGCAAAAATAACAAGTAGCGAAAGTTAGGTTCTATTTGGAAAATAAATAAAGCAATCACCGAAAGAAAAGGTAAAAAAAGAAAAACCAAATCTAAAAAATGTTTTTTAAGTTCTAAACGAAGAAATAAAAATAAAACATAGAAAATACAAAGTACAAAATATAAGTAATACCAATCAGCAAAGATTGAATGTTCGGTGACAGAACGAACCACTCCTGAAATCCAAAGTTTAGGATCATTAGAAACCAAATCAATTGCAGTTTGGATTCGTTCCATCGTGGGAAGTTCTTTGGCGGTTAAAATTCCAATGCCTAACTTTCTGATTCCTTGTTGCCAAACCTTACCCAAACCAAATCCAAGAAAAACCAAACCAATCGGATAAATGGATTTTTTTCGCAAATGGATGATTGTATACACGAATAGAAAAGGGGCAACATTCACAAAATACCAATATTCAGAAATCCAAACAAGGGAAATCAAAATGAGAAATCGGAAACTTTGGATGCGATTTTTAGAATCCCAATGATTGATTTCATACAGAGTGTAGGCAGCAAAGAAAAAGATCATGGCATGGAAGGCCGGTAAAAAAAACTGACCGAGACTATTTGGCAAAACCCCAGCCAATGCCAAAATTCCTAAAGAAAACAAATATGCCTTTTTTTCTTTGAAACCCAGAGCCTTTGCTAAATAAAAAGGCATCACAAAGGACAAAAATCCAAAAGCAAAATGAAACCAATACACAGACTTTAAAACTGGATACGTGAATACAGCAATTAAGATCTCGGGGAAAAGATAGGAACAAGGAGGAAGATTCCAACCTCGAACTCCCGTCCATCCTCCCACCCAAAAATCCCGGGCAAACAAATAGGGATAAAACACATCGCTATTGGTTCTTTCACCCAAATGGTTTTCATAAATGGCATCGTAAAACAAATGAAAGGTGCCAAATAGAACCAAAAGTATTAAAATCGGTTTTAAATTTCTCAATAACTAGGACATTTCCTTTCAAAAGTTTTGAACCTTTCTGGAAAATCAAGTTCCACTAAGATTCGTTTGTCTGCAATGAAGGGATGTGGGAATTCCAATCGTTTGGCAAAAAGTAGCAGTCCGTACTGCGTATAATCTTTTGCCGAACGAGAGTACAAAGTATCTCCTACCACAGGACAGCCAATTTTTGACATATGAACACGGATTTGGTGGGTACGACCTGTTTCCAAACCCAGTTTCATCAAACTGTATTTACGTCCGGTTTGTGTTTGGACAATTTTTTCAGTTTTGTAATGGGTGACGGCCATTCGCCCATCTTCCCTTACACACATCTTCACTCGTTCGACGGGATGGCGACCAATGGGTAGATTGACAGTCCCTTCCGATTCCACAGGAGCTTGTAAAACCCAGGCGTAATACGTTTTATCCACAAGTCTATCTTGGAACATTTTAGAAAGTGCTGCATGGGCACGATCGGTTTTGGCAATGATGAGAACCCCTTCTGTGGGTTTGTCGAGCCTGTGCACAATTCCTGGACGACGTTCACCACCTGTGCCTGATAGGTTTTTGAATTGGTGGAGGAGACCATTCACAAGAGAAGGTTGGTCATCTCCCGGTCCACTGTGACAAGCAATCCCAGCTTTCTTATGGATAACCATAAATTCGTCCTCATCATAGAGAACAGGAATGTCCATGGGAATGGGTTCGAGTCTAGAAGGTGGCCTTGCGATCACATTCACGACGTACTCTTCACCAAGAGTCACCTTATATCCGTTTTTAGTGGCCAGTTGTTCTTTGGTTTTGTTTGTCACAAATCCAGAATCAATCCACTTTTGAACGGTAGAACGGCTGAGATCGTCTCCGGCATTGTCTTTTAGAAAGACATCCAGGCGACTTTGGTCATAATCTTCGGAAACGGTTACAAATATTTGCATTTTCGGTTGTTATCTAATGAAAAGAACTAAACTATGGAAACATTAAGGTAGGTCAACTGATGAAAAAAGGATTTTTTTTAAGCCTCATCCTCCTCGCAGGTCTTTCGCTTTCATTAACGAATTGTTCGTCTTCTGAAGAAAAAGAAACTCCGAAAGACACAACTTCCACTACGGGAACAACATCCACTGTATCTTCCAGAGATCTCAATGCAGCTCTTTTGGATGAAATCAATGTAGCACTCAAAGACTACCGCTATCCAGATGGTGTTCGTCGCAGAGGTTTTAGCTACAAACAAGCGGACATCCAAGCAGAAGATTTCAAAACTTGGGCAAAAGACAACGTTTCTTACATCAAAGACGCTCTTGCAAAACTTCCTGAAGGATACGCTTTAGAAGTGACTGGTCACGCAGACGCATCTGGTCCAGAAGAAGCAGAAGGTGCTAAAAAAGGTAACGGATACTATTCACAAATTCGTTCTGACGCAGTAAAGGATGCACTTGTAAAACAAGGGATTCCTACTGACAGAATCGTAACAAAAGCATCCGGTTCGTCTAAACCAATTTCTGGTTTTGATGAAAAAGACGCGATCAACCGTCGTGTGACTTTCCAAGTCGTTTCTAAATAAGAAAGTAATCTTTCTCAATTAGAGATCTTTCTCTAAATCAAACCCACCTTTTGGTGGGTTTTTTTATGCCTAAATATTTGGGCGCCTCGCATTGGTTATGCGAATGAAAATTCGGATGCTGTAACGACCGCGCTTTTCGTTCCAATCCTTCGGATTTCCACTGCAATCGCTGGCGCGGGGTGGGAAACTAACAAGAAAATGGTTATCTTTTTTGACAAAGATTGCAGTGAAACATATGAACGTCGTATTAATTTTTGAACTTCACCTAACGTAGCTCTGGTTATTTGGGAAATGATTTTTGGAGCAATGCCCTTCTTCTTACCTTTATGCCTTGGAAATTTGGATCGGTTGTGGATCGAGTGGTGTACAATACCAAAGCCATCCTTTACCAATTAAAGAATCCGCGTCGGAATAAAAACATATTGGTGATGGGAAATTTTCCAAATATCTCTTACAGCCCAACTCTCGGGCATACAAGTTCCTATTTTAAGCCGGTTTCTTTCAATTGTTTGCGATAGTCTGTTGGTGTAACACTTTTGATACGTTTGAAGGATTCGTTAAATGCTGATTTCGAATTAAAGCCAACTTCAAAGGCAACTGTTAGTATATTTCTTTCTGGATTTGATTTCATTAATTCACATGCTTTTGCAATCCGAAAACCATTAATCCATTGGTTAAAGTTGATTCCTAATGTTTGATTGATGATTGCTGATAATTGATCAGGTCGCAGTTGGAACTTGGAAGCAACATTTTGTAAATTCAAATCTTCATCTAAATATAAGTTTTCTTTTAACAGTGAATATTCGATATCATTTAGAATTTGTTCGGGATTTAGATTTGCGATTCGAAGGTTTGAAATATTTTGTTTTCCAGCATTCAAAGAAAACATAGGAATTTCTTTTGTTTCGTTAATCCTTGCGAATAAAGCAAATTGAAACAATATGATTTCAAAAAAGTTACCATATTGAATGGCATTACGCAAAATAAAATGATCTGGTAATAGATTGAATGCATATAAATTAAATGATACGATAGCAAATAACAAACAAAACCAAGCAATGATGTAATATTTAGCCATTTGGTATTTTTGTAAAAAAATAAAAATGCCAGCTCCCATCAATGTAAACGAAACTAAAATTGCTAAAAAATGAATGATCTGATCACAGATGATGTTTTTAATCAGTAAACTTAATATTGCGTTGGTTACGATCAGAACGGAAAACGTAAATATTGGAATTTTTAATATTGGTAGTCGTTTCGGTAATAATAAAAAACGATTTGAAAATAGTATGACACTAAATAAGGCAATGGAACCAGAAAATACTAGACTATGATCATTCCATTGGATCGAATTTGGCCAGAAATAAATTTTTCCATAACCTGTATAACTGATTTGATACATCCCTGAACAGAATATATAAAAACAATAATACAAAAAACTTGTATTTCTCGTACTCAAAAAGATACTTAAGTTTAGGAGAAATACAACAAACAAAACACTAAAGAAAACTATAAAATGATCTCGAGTTTGGATAACCGATTGAATCATTTCTTCTTTAGTCCAAAGATTTGGTGCAAACAAAAAATTAGAAACCGTATGAGCTTCTATATAGAGAATTTTTTGATTTTTTAATTCTTTTGTATCGATTCGAAAAATTGGGAATGGATGGTTTGGAAATAATGATAATCTTTTGGGATAAATATCACCGTCGAAATTAGTTATTTGGCCTTTTGCCGTATCTTGAACCAACTTGATAGAATCAAAGTAGGCTACTTGATTCTCTAAATATAATTCCTCCGGAATTTCATTACCATTCCATTCGAGCCGAAAATAAACAGGTTCTGTGTAAAATCCTAATTGTAATGGGGAATTTAAGTTAGTCCATTTTAAATGGGAACTGTATTTTAAGTCCTTTATTTCTTGGTTTTGTCCCATAGAATATTGGAATTGAAAATTGTCTTCAGAAATGTTGTTTTCTATTGGTAAACAATTGTATGAAAAACAAATACAGATATAAGTAAGAACCAGAAAAAAATTATTAATCCTGATACAATATGAACTCAGGTATTTCTTTTTCATTCTCCTGATCATCCATAAATGTTAAGAGCTGTCAAAACGAATTCTTTCTGTATCAAATAAGTAACAATGATCTTAGTTAATTTTCATACACTGAAATATTGATATATTAGAATCATTATTGAAAATTTGAACTATAGAAGGTTGGAATTTAATAAAAACTCAAACCTTCATTCTAGATTTGATTATCCGCAGCTACTACGGGGAACTATAGTTGCTCCGCCACCACCAGTATGTCTTAAACTAATCTCACAAGGAACGTTACCAACAGTAAACGAACGAGGTTGGGTTACACAAACTGACGCGCCTCCTTCTCTCACATATCCATAATAGTAATAAGGAACCGAGTTTGTGTTGGGGGAGGGCACAAAATCAAGGTATTTAGAATAGGTGCCGTTTTCAATGTTTGTCGTTTCTACTGCGGGTTGTGTACAAGAAGAATCATTATATAGACCTGCTCTTGTTGCAGTAGCACCACTTTCATTAAAAAATACGACTTGCGCAGGTGCAGTTGAAGTTCCAGTTACCAAAGCGGTTAACATACTTGTCTCTTCACAATCTGATTCCGACTGTTCACCAATTGGTAAAACAGAAATAGATTTAGTTTTTTGGTTAGTCTGACTATTGGTTGTAGTTGCGGGTATGTAGGCAAAGCAACTTTTCTTTTTTTCGCAATTGGAAAATATAATTTGCATTCCTAATAAGATGCATATACCATTTAGTAGATATGGATGGGTTTTTAAGATTTGGATTGTTTTGAACATTTCTTTTTCCTTTCTGTTGTTGGTGTTTAATTCTTTCCTCAATTATGAATTGCTAATGAATTGATGAAAGAGTCTAACTAAGACAAACGATCAAAGGAAAGTGTAGTCAATTTATTTCATTAAAATTGAATTTCTTGGTTTCAAAAAAGTGAATCACTTTTTATTCAATTTTTTTTGGAAATCAGAACGGAATCATAAATCCGGTCGATTGAATTTGCTCTTGCTTTATGTTTCGCAAAAGAAAGATGATCCAGTTTTAAATTTTCTCTAATAATTCTCAAACAGCTTTATCATAGCATTAGAAACATTAACAAATATTTAACCATGCCAAACACTGCCGAAGAATACATCCAATCCTTACCAGAAGATCGAAAAGAATCTTTCATCAAACTTCGAAACATCGTTAAAAAAAATCTCCCCAAAGGTTTTGAGGAAACCATCCAGTACAAAATGATTGGATTTGTTGTTCCCAAAAAAACTTATCCTGCTGGTTATCATGTCACTCCGGAGCTTGCGCTTCCCTTTCTCCATATTGCATCTCAAAAGAATGGGCTTGCTCTCTATCATATGGGAATTTATACCGATTTACAATTACTCAAATGGTTCCAAAAAGAATATCCCAAACATTGTAAAACTAAACTGGATATGGGAAAAAGTTGTATTCGTTTTAAAAAGTTAGATGACATCCCTTGGAAGTTGATTGGAGAACTGGTATCGAAGATGGGCCCCAAGGATTGGATTCAGATTTACGAAAAAAATCTGCCAAAGAAAGTAACTTCTAAAAAGAGTTAGGTAGGATGACCTTTTCGTTGTATCTCTCTGCTCGCTGGGTATTTCAAGATATGGTGATCAACCTATAGTTGACATATCTTTTTAATCTTTAAAAATTATATTTATGAAATCCTTACTTAGACTATTTAGTTTAGTTTTTTTGGTAACTTTGTTTTCCTGCGTTTCCTCTATCGAAAAACCAGACAGCTATAGTAAAATTTCGCATTGGCATAGATACCAACATTTCCTCCCAGACTACCTAAGGTTTAAAAAGAACAATCTACCCAAAGAAGAATTTGTCACCATTATGGATTACCAAGTTCATGTGGATCGATACATAAAAAAAGATGCCGACTGCAAAATCATTCTCATCCATGGAGGTGGAGGAAACGGACGGATCCTTGGAACGATTGCTGTTGGATTAGAGTCTCTTGGTTGTGAATGGGTGGCTCCCGACTTACCAGGTTTTGGTCTTACAAAAATTCCTGATGATAAAAGATATGTTCCTTATGAGGATTGGGTTTTGGTATTAAATGAATTCATTCAAAAGGAAAAACAGAGAAATCAAAAGTTGATTTTGTTTGGGCTCAGTATCGGTGGAATGCTTGCTTATCAAACAGCTGCTTACAATGGTGAGGTGGATGGACTGATCGCAACAACGCTTGTCGATCCAAGAAATTCAAAAGTGCGAGATGCAATCGCCTCTAACCGGTTTTTCAGTCGAGTGGGAATGCCAATCAATTCTGTTTTTTCTTTTGTCACCAATGGAATGTATTTTCCCATCAAATGGTTTAGCAAAATGCAATACATTACGAACGATCCAAGTTTTTCAAAAGTCTTTGCTGAAGATCCTTATGCGGGTGGTTCGAAAGTTAGTTTGGGGTTTTTAAATACATTTTTGAACTATAGCCCTAAGTTAGAGCCAGAAAAATTTGAAGTATGTCCCGTACTACTAGCGCATCCAAACATTGACCCGTGGACCCCAAAAGAATTGAGCAAATCTTTTTTTGATCGAATCCCATCTAAAAAAGAATATGTAGAACTCACAGGAGCAGGACATTTCCCTTACGAAGAACCAGGGGTCTCTGAATTAAAGGAATCCATCACAAATTTTGTTGGTCAGTTAAGATCGAAAAAAGATTAAAATAGAAAACAATTTATTTCATAAAAACAAATCGATCAAAGAGATTCAGTAAACTGTTTGAAACTTTGTAAATGTTGGAGGGATTGTTTTCGAAACATGGGTTGTAATAAGAAAGAAAACCATTTCATCGGAGCTTTCAGGCGAAACTCTTGGACAGAAGTATAACGGGTTAGATTGGGAGAGACCGCTTCAAATTGGTTTTGTACTAAATTCCAAATCCCACTGATTTCGTAAGTACCAGAAAATTCTTTCGGTAAATTTCGAACGGTAATGGTTTCTTCCATTTCCATTTTTCGGCCATTGTGGTTGAAAGTCAGTTTGGATTTGGCACCCGGTTGGCCGGGGGTTCCAGAGATAGGTTCAAATGATACTAATCCTGTCATCCATCGTTTCAAACTCTCTGGGTCATCAAATGTTTGGATCACAAAGTCTAGTGGTTTATTGATATCGATGGAAACCGTGTATTTCATAGTTCCCAGATGATATATCCCTTCCTCTCTTAAGTCAAGTAGGGAACCACTAGTTCCATTTACTTTTGATGGTAACGTGTAATTGAATGATACGGATCTCTAAAAACTCACCATCACACCCAAATAAATTCCTCGAAGGGTATCAAAGTTTTCTGATTTTTTTGGGAGGTTCCATTCCCAATTGCCAGTGAGGGAAGGATTTTGTGATCCTAAGTTTTCTGTACTGCGACTGAGTTGGATTTCGTTGTAGTTTAAATAAGAGAATTTAGAAACAATCAGATTGTAACCCACAAAGAATTTCATATTAGGATGAAAGGAATAGGAGAGAGAACCATCCAATTCATAACCTCGAAAGATTCCTCCTGTTCCGGCGGTGGATAAAGAATATTGGAACCGGTCTTCCATTAGGTTTGGTTGTTTGAAAAATCGAGTGCCTTGTGTGTAGAATACATCCATTGTTAGGCGAATTGCAAAATCATAGGGAAGTTGGTAGATACTTTGAACTGAGACTTGTGGACCGTAGGTGAAAAAGTATTCTTTAAAGGTTCCTTGGCCTAAATAATTTCCATAAAGATATCGGTTGATATTTCGAACCCCACCTCCCAGATTCAGTTTCAAATCTTTAGTAGGCGTAAAGGTTTTGTAAAGGTTCAGTTCAAACTCAGACCTTGCCATCGGCGAAAGATAAAACCGAGAGAGGTTCCCTCCTTGGGCTGATTGTTGGTAAAGTAAGGTGTTTGCATTTACGATTTCAATTTCGAAATAAGAGAGTTCCAGTTTGAATCCCTTTTCTAAGTTTTCATAACTGAATAGAAAAGGAATGAGAACCTTTCCATTTTCCTTCAGAGCCGAACTGGAACGTGTGGGGACAATGGATTCGTTTTTATCAGTGAGAGAACTGTATTCATACGGTAGGTATTGGTAGGTTTGTCTTTTTAAGAGCAAACTCCATTCCGATTTTTTACTGTTTCCTTCTGGTACGGGCCTTTCTGTTTCCCGACCTTCACCCTCAGCAAAAACCATGGAAGAGACAGAAACAAGGAATATGTAGATTAGGTTCTGTTTCATTTTCCTTTGTTATAGACTGATTTTAGAAAATGGAAACGATTTTTTCCATTTGGATATTTGTAATCTTCTGGGTGTTTCCAACAGTCCCTGCAAAAATTCATTTACGAAAGGAGGAATCCCTCGAAATTAGAAGTTATAAATAGAGGTTACCATGCCAGAGTTTTTTTACGCCGATCCTTTTCCTTTAAACGGGGACACCACCGAATACAAATTACTCACAAAAGATTATGTGAGTACAGTTCCCTTTGGTGATAAAGAAATTCTAAAGGTGGAACCGGAAGGACTTACCTTCCTGGCTGAAAAGGCAATGGAAGATGTATCCTTTTATTTAAGAACTGCACATCTTACAAAAGTTCGTAAAATTTTAGATGATCCTGAAGCAACACCAAATGATCGTTTTGTGGCAATGGCCTTACTCAAAAATGCGGTAATTGCTGCAGACAAACAACTTCCCTCCTGCCAAGATACAGGAACAGGGATTGTGATGGCAAAAAAAGGCGAGTATGTGATCACCGGTGGCGATGATGCAGAGGCACTTTCCCGTGGAATTTATAATACCTATGTCAATCGAAACTTACGTTATTCACAAGTGGTTCCTCTCACAATGTATGACGAGGTCAACTCTGGTTCCAATTTACCTGCTCAGATTGATATTTACTCCACTCCTGGTGACAAATACAGTTTTTTATTTTTGGCAAAAGGAGGCGGGTCGGCTAACAAAACCTATCTTTTCCAAGAAACAAAAGCACTTCTCAATCCGGCTTCTCTCGAAAAATTCATAACTGAAAAAGTATCCAACTTAGGAACAGCGGCTTGTCCTCCTTACCATATCGCTGTTGTGATTGGAGGGACTTCTGCAGAAGCCAATCTTAAGACCGTAAAACTAGCGTCAGCTGGTTATTTGGATCATTTGCCAACGAAAGGTGACAAGTTTGGTTCTGCTTTCCGGGATGTGGAACTCGAAGAAAAGATGTTACTTGCGGCTCAAAAATCGGGAATCGGAGCTCAGTTTGGTGGCAAGTATTTGGCTCATGATTTTAAAGTCATCCGCCTCCCACGTCATGGTGCTTCTTGCCCAGTGGGACTTGGTGTGAGCTGTAGTGCCGATCGTAACATCAAAGCAAAAATTACAAAAGACGGAATCTATCTAGAAAAACTAGAATATGATCCTTCTAAGTTTTTGCCAACCATTGATGAAGTGGATTCAAATACTGAGTCTGTACATATCAATCTCAACCAACCAATGCCTGAGATTTTAAAAGTCCTCACCAAGTATCCTGTAAAAACACGTGTTATGTTGTCGGGCCGTCTCGTTGTGGCTCGTGACATTGCTCATGCTAAGTTAAAAGAAAAATTAGATAAGGGCGAACCTCTTCCTGACTATTTTAAAAACCATCCAGTGTATTATGCAGGCCCTGCCAAAACTCCTGAAGGAATGCCTTCGGGTTCTTTTGGTCCAACGACTGCAGGTCGTATGGATAGTTACGTCCCTCTTTTCCAAGAAAAAGGTTATTCCATGATTTCTCTTGCCAAAGGGAACCGTTCTAAAGTGGTTACCGATAGTTGCAAAAAGAACGGTGGGTTTTATCTTGGATCCATCGGAGGACCTGCCGCCCTTCTTGCGAAAGAAAATATCAAAAAGGTAGAAGTCCTCGACTTTCCAGAGTTAGGTATGGAAGCCGTTTGGTCGATAGACGTGGAAAACTTTCCTGCCTTTATCGTGGTGGATGATAAAGGAAATGATTTTTTCCAAATGTTGAATTAAGTTTATATTTAAATTCACAGTTTTCGTTGGATCAAAAATTCGAAAACCGTACTAAGTGTACGGTAAAAAAATTTTGAAACCGTACAAGGTAAGGCAAATTGAGATGTGTAAAACAATTAAACAGAAAGTGAAATTTAAAGCCTCACCTATGACAATTTACCAATGCATTGCTGATTCGAAGAAGGTCACTTCACTCACTGGGGAAGCGGCCACAATCAGCAAACATATCGGTGGTACGTTTTCCACTATGTCTGGAAAAGTTTCCGGAATCATCGTCGATCTTGCTCCTTCAAAACGAATTGTCCAAGCTTGGAGAAGATCCGATTTTCCCGAAGGAATTTTTTCGATGGCATCCTTCACCTTCAAAGAAACTTCTGAAGGTGGAACTGAGGTTGTACTCACGCATCGTGGTGTTCCGAAGGAACTTATCCCTGATATAGAAGAAGGTTGGCGCCAAAACTATTGGGATAAGATTCGGAATGCGATCAAAACTTTAGTTTAAGAGAATCGAACCAAGGAAAGGAATACTTCCCTTGGAACGAATCATTTTAGATTTCACATTTCATTTGAGAAAAACCAAAGGAAATGGATTAAAATTGAAAACGTTTAACTTCGTTTTTTACCCAAAATCAAATAGTTCTTTTTCAGAAATTCGAAGTCTTTCTCTGTGTTCCAATCTCTAACAAATACGTGATGGTTTGGATCAAAATGATCCCCATCCTGCCATTGTTTGAATAAACTTGGATCTCCTCCCAAGCTGTTGATGATGGAAACTGCCACTTCTGAATCGGATTCCATAAAAATTTTGTTTAATGATTCTAGTCCTTTGTTTACGAATACTGCCACCGAACAATTTGAAGATTTGATAATTTTTTTAATTGGGCCTTTGTTAATTTCTTTCCATGACTCTACGTTAGGTGATCCTAATATCAAAAGATCTGGTTTGTATTCATCTAACTGTTCCCATAGGGCTGTTTCAAAATTTTCGGATGAGGAAAATTGAAAGTCCACAGGGATTCCTTCATTTGCAGAAATAAATCTAATATTTTCGAAGAGTATGGACATTTCATACTGAGATTGTTCAATATCAAAATTATAGTTTTGATTTACATGAAAAGTTCTGAAATTTGCGTTTGGAAAAATTTTATAACAAAGTTTTACCAAATCAATGCCTGTTTTGGGTCTGGCAAAGGCGATCAAAATTTTGGGATGAACACTTTGACCTGAGTTTTCCAAAACAGGGACAATATCAGGACTACTTTTCTTTTTGAAAAGTTTTTGCACAAGGTTGATGGCCGGGCCACTCATTGCCGTTGTAACCAAAGCCATAATCACCATAATGGTGAATAATTCTGGCCCGATGATTCCCATTTCTAATCCAATGTTTAAAACTATGAGTTCCATAAGTCCTCGAGTATTCATGAGGATTCCTATGATTAGAGAATCTTTCCAGGACTCACCCAAAAACCTGGCGGAAATGGTACTGCCACCTAACTTACCGAAAATTGCTACAAACAGAATCAATAAACAAATCAAAAATAAATTTGGATCTGATAAAAGACCAATTTGAGTTTTTAAACCAGAGTATGCAAAAAATAAAGGTAGAAGAAAGATTACACTTACATCTTGGAATTTGTTAATGATGATTTTTCTAATTTTATGATTTGCTGGGATCGTAGAACCAGCGATAAACGCTCCAAACAATGAGTGGATCCCCATTGATTCAGTAAATAAGGATGAAAAGGTGAGCCAAATAAAAAGAAAAAATACAATGTAATTTGGTAAAAAATCGATATTCTCTAATTTCGAAAGACTACTCGCAAACCTTGTTCTTACATATTTGAATGCCAAATAAAGAAAGAGAACCACTCCCAAAAAACAAAGTAAAACTCCGGACATGGAATCCGAAGAAGTGAGCCCTAAAATCAAAGCCAAAATCAACCATGCCGTGACATCATCCGCTGCGGCACATGTGATGGCGAGAACTCCCGATCTCTCCGTATTTAATTTTTTTTCCTGAATGATCCGTGCTAACACAGGGAAAGCTGTGATCGACATGGAGATACCCAAAAAAAGACTGAAGGATAAAAATGAAACTTTTTCTGGTGCTAGTGTTTCAAATAAAAATAAAGAAGAAATCACGCCGAGTAAAAAGGGAAACATGATCGATACATGGCTGATGACAACAGCGGTATGTAAACTTCCATGTAAATTTTTCCAGTCGGTCTCTAATCCGATGAGAAACATGAAAAAAATCAAACCCACTTGGCTAAGTAATTTTAATGAACCCATGGAAGAGGCGGGGAATATCATTTCTGAAAATTCTGGTGCCAACATACCAAGTAGTGAAGGCCCTAGTACCAAACCACCAGTGATTTCTCCGATCACGCTGGGAATTCTAATTAACGAAAACAAAAACGAAAAGATTTTGCATGTAACAAGGATTAGTAGAATTTGCAGAAGCAATCGCCCAAAGGGAGATTTTAAATGCGCAACAAAGCCGACTAAAAAAGAAGAGAAGTTTAATTCCAAACTCAAAGGATTTAAACCATGATTGAGTGGGAAATACAACTGACCGAGGTAAAAAACAAAAGCGAGTGCGCTGAAAAAAACAGCTACCGCTAGGGCGTAGAATAGTGAGGACTTCATAAACTTCCTTCCTTACAAAAAATAGTTTGCGGAAGGTGATTTACCTTCCCTCAAAGTCGCCGAGGTTAGCTGTCGGGCTAGGATTGAGAGATATCCTCTGCAATTGCAGTACGCCCCAAAATTTGGTTCCCCCGTCTCTATAAGAGCTAGACAAGGGCAAATAAAAAGAATGGGATAAAAAAGTCAATCACTTTATTAAGAAAGATATGTATTGCATTTTATAAGTCGGTATATTATGATATACTAATTTACGGTTTTGTTTGATCTTTAAAAGGAAAAACTACTCTTGAGGTGAGATCATCTCTTCCGGTTTCACCCATTCGTCAAACTGCTCAGCCGTGAGGATTCCTAATTTGATTCCTGCTTCTTTTAGGGTAGAGTTTTCTTTATGAGCGGTTTTCGCAATTTTGGCCGCTTTGTCATATCCAATATGTGGATTGAGTGCAGTCACAAGCATCAGTGACCGGTTTAAGTTCTGATCGATGGTTTCAAGGTTTGGTTCTATTCCTCGTGCGCAATGTTCTTCAAAAGATACGGTTGCATCCGCTAACAGACGTATGGAATTGAGAACATTAAATATAATCAGTGGTTTGAATACATTCAGTTCAAAATTACCGGAAGATCCTCCTACATTCACGGCAACATCATTTCCAATGACCTGTGCGGCAACCATCGTCATGGCTTCCGATTGTGTGGGATTAACTTTTCCTGGCATAATGGAAGAGCCGGGTTCGTTTTCGGGAATGGAAATTTCTCCAATCCCTGCGCGTGGGCCAGAGGCCAACCACCTGATATCGTTTGCGATCTTCATCAGAGAAGAGGCAATGGTTTTCAAAACTCCACTGACTTCGACTAACGAATCATGTGCGGCGAGTGCCTCAAACTTGTTTTCTGCGGTGATAAAAGGAAGTCCTGTTTCTTTAGCAATCGCAGCGGCAGCTCCCGCTGCAAACTCAGGATGGGTATTGAGTCCTGTTCCCACAGCTGTTCCGCCAAGTGCCAATCGGTAAACAGAAGGTAAGACCCGTTTGACTCTGTCTATGGAATACGAGAGTTGTTGTACATAACCCGAAAACTCTTGCCCTAATGTGAGAGGAGTGGCGTCTTGTAAATGGGTTCTTCCGATTTTGATGATGTTTGTAAACTCTTTCGATTTTTGATCTAAGGTATCATGAAGCGATTGTAAGGCGGGAATGAGTTTGTGAACTAATTGTTCGGCACAAGCAATGTGCATGGCTGTAGGAAAGGTATCGTTTGAACTTTGTGCTTTGTTGACATCGTCATTGGGATGGATGGGATTTTTGGAACCCATAGTTCCGCCTGTCATTTCAATGGCACGATTCGATATGACTTCGTTCACATTCATATTGGTTTGTGTTCCCGATCCTGTTTGCCAAATGACAAGAGGGAAGTGGTGATCCAAAGTACCTGAGATCACTTCTTCCGATGCCTTGATGATGAGTTCTGTTTTTTCTTTGGGTAAAATTCCGAGTCCATGATTTGTGATGGCTGCGCACTTTTTTAAAATCCCGAGAGCCCGAATCATTTCTCTGGGAAATTTATCATTACCAATATGGAAGTGGTGGAGGGAACGTTCGGTTTGTGCACCCCAATAACGAGAGTTTTCTACTTCAATTTCACCCATAGAGTCGGTTTCGATTCTTGTTTTCATATTCCCTCGCGAATCAATAGAGATACATTCTATTCATTATGTAGACAGAGTTTGTTTGGAGAATCGAAAAATAAAAAGGTATGAAAGAGAAAATGATACTCTCCCGCATAAGATTTTCCGGGAGAGTTTTGTTTTAGAAAATTAAAACGGTTGGTAAAATGCTAGGTAAGCTGCCGCGAGTCCCAAAAGCGGAAATACAAACCAAAGGATTTTGGCAAATTTTTCTTTTTTGGAAGCCATTGCTAAAAGTCCACCAAACGCAAGCCAGATGACGATTTTTAAAATCACCCAAACTGGAAGTGCGGAATGAGAAATTCCTCGAAACTTCATCAGGCCAAATCCGGCAACGATGATGAGTAGGAGGGCTACTCCATGAGTGATGGCCGCCACAGTTTTGAATTTGTTCTCCGATTTTTTTCCCCCGTTGACGGTGTAGAGAGTGATTCCCCCGAGCGATAAAAATAAAAGATACATTCCGAAAATATGGATGAGTTTATAAGCTTCGTATGACACAAAAGTCTCCTTGTTTCTGTTCTATCCTTTCAGATAGAATCATTCCAGGCGAGATTTTTCTCTTTCCCTAAGGGGAAAAAGAACTAGGATTTAGAAAATGGAACCGACGAAATCAGAAAACTTGAGAACCGATCTCAGTAATATCAATACAAACAAAACATTACTTGCTTTAAGAGGAATTCCTGGTTCCGGAAAAACTAGTTTGGCAAAAGCCCTTTCTCTTACGAATGGAGCCCCTATCTTTTCGATTGATTCCTATTTTGAAAATGAAGTTGGTGAATATCATTTTGATTATCAAAAAAATCATTTAGCATACAAAGACTGCGAATCCAAAACAAAACAAGCTCTCGAACATGGTGTTCCTTTTGTGATCGTGGATAATACATTTACTTTGGATTGGGAACTTTCACCTTACACTCAATTGGCGAAAGAATTTGGATATAGATTTCATGTTGTGACTGTGGAGAACAGGCATGGTGGAAAAAATGTACATCAGATTCCAGATGAACAAATCGAGAAGATGAAAGCAAAGTATCAGGTGGTTTTGTAGGGGGGGATTGGGCTTGACATTTCCTTACTTTTTCTATTAATGTAAGGTATGAAGCTGAGATCAAAAATAACTTCAAAATATCAGATAACGATACCTAAAGAGATTAGAGAATCGTTAAAACTTTCAATGGAAGATGTGATTGAATGGTCAATTGATGAAAAAGGGATTCATATCGAATCAGCAAACAAACCCTTTTTGGAATATAAGGGGTTTCTCAATCAAGGATCCTCTGATATTAAATCAGATATAGGAAAAGCCTGGAAAGAAAGGGCAAAAAGATATTCAAAATGAAATTGATTTTAGATACAAATTGTTACATTTCGTTTTTGAATCAAAGAAATTTAGAACAACATACAAAGATGGTGCAATTTTGGAACGAGGTATCTCGTTTGGAACATGAAGTCATTTTGACTTCACATAATATTTCTGAAATAGTCTTTGTATTCAAAAGTATTTACTCTATTGAACAAAACAAAATCAATCAAATGATAAGAGACTTGATTGCAAATCCAGGTGTAAAATATGAAGCAGCTTATGATCCAGACCTAATATTCCAATTTTGGCCTCACAACATTAAAGATTATGGAGATGCAGTACTTGCGGCAGCCTGTCAAAATTTAGATGCAAAAATTGTTACATTCGATCAGAATTTTTCCAAGTCCTTAAAAAAATTGAATTTGGAAGTGCATTCAATTTAAAATCTACTTATCGAAAAATTTCACCCCTGGTAGACCCCTGATATCATTGTATTGAGTCCAAAGTGTTGCTTTATTTAATTGGGCTGTTGCATAAATGATGCTATCTGCCATTGGAATCGAATTTTCTACACTGATCTTTGCAGCATAAATAGAAATTCTCGAATCCAAATTGATCACCTTGCCGAGTTGCATATGGGCTACAATTTTAAGAGCAAGGTCTTCACCCTTTTCTTTATAAACTTTTTTGAAAATTTCAAATAAAGACAAACTTGGAACAAGCAAGGTTTCCGTTTTTTCAATGGCTGCAGAAAATAAATCCGCTCGATTCGTCCCGCTGAAATACTCTAACCATCCAGAAGAATCGACTACATTTAAATTCAAATTCGATCTCCATCACGATCTAATTTCCTGTCCATACCGGATAACAAACCTTTCAATTTTTTAATGGGTTCTATAGGGATTAACTCCATACGATTTCCTAATGTTATGATTTCGAGTTTCATTCCAGCTTTAACACCAATTTGTTCACGAATTTCTTTTGGAATGACCACTTGAAATTTTGGTGAGACGGTTACTTTTCCCATATCGATACCTCTATCGTATTACTAAATGATGATCGATCATTTGTCAATGGGATAAGATGAAGAAATGGGAAAGAATTTATTTTGAAAAATTCAGTCTAGACAACAAATCTTGAGTATTCGTTTGTGTTTTGGTAATTGGGTTAGATAGAGTTTAAATGGAGGAGGAGAGGTTAGTGTATTGTTTTTAATTCAAAAACGGGGAAGGCAAAAAAAACCGCCGCGTAACCTTAAGTTAAGCGACGGTCTTTTAACAAACTTGGATTATCTCCAGTTGTTTGTTTTAGGTTTTGCGATGTTTACTTTCATCTCACGGTTAAGAATGTTCTTTCCGTTAAGTTCTTTAATTGCGTTATCAGCTTCTTTTCCATCTTTCATTTCGATGAATCCGAAACCTTTAGAACGGCCAGAATACTGGTCAGTGATGATTTTTGCAGAAGTTACTGCTCCGTGTGCTCCGAAAAGCTCACTGAGTTTACCTTCAGTCATATCGTAAGAGAGGTTGCCAACGTAAATGTTTACTGACATAGTTTTTGTCCTGTTTGTTAAAGTTGACTCGGGAATTCTAGATTTACAATCGTCGGAACCCTAAATAGGGATTTTGGGTAAGAACTCCAGAAAAATGCAGGGAAAAACTTAGGAAAGCTACCAGCGTGCAAGCTTGAAAGGACTACTTCGGCGGTGAAAATCAACAATACTCTGAATCTTCTGTCAGTGTAATTACCCTTTCTAAAAAAAGCAATCTGAAAGAAGACCCAGAGAGAAAATTACGAAAAAAGAGAATTCTAGTGGTGGTGGTGTCCGCCTGGACCGTGCACGTGACCGTGTTGTAATTCCTCTTCTGTAGCTTCGCGAATGGACTTAATTGTCACCGCAAAGTGGAGGGTTTCTCCGGCTAACGGGTGATTGCCGTTCAAAATGACATCTGCATCACGAACTTCTTGTAAGTATAGAACCATTCTACCTTCAGGAGTGTCGGTTTGGAATTCCATTCCCACTTCTAACTCTGCTTCCGCAGGAAGTTCCGTTTTGGGAACTTGAAAGATCAGAGCTTCGTTATATGTCCCATAACCATCTTCAGGTGGTACAGTTACATTTTTAGAATCTCCGTTCACTAATCCTTCTAGTTCTTTTTCCAAACCGGGAATGATATTTTGCCAGCCGTGGAGGTATAATAGTGGTTCGTCTGATTGGTCCAGAGTTTCTCCCTGGGCGTTCTTTAGGTGATAGGAAAATCCTACAACCATTCCTTTGCTGATGGTTTTTGACATATTGGTTACAAAGTACCAACGGAAAAAAATACTGCAACCGAATAAAAGGTTGGTACCAAATTGTAATCAAAGAAATTAAACCTTGGAAATATTACATCTATGAATTGGTCACTACTTATTCAAGTTTTAGGTGGGCTCGGGATTTTCATCTACGGGATGAAATTACTAAGTGAGTCCTTACAACGTGTGGCGGGAGATCGGCTTCGTTCCTTTCTTTCGTCTATGACGAGAAACAGAGTTTCTGCTGTTTTCAGCGGACTATTTATTACATCTACAATACAATCCAGCTCGGCAACCACCGTTCTTGTGGTTGGATTTGTGAATGCTGGTTTAATTTCGCTCGCACAAGCCATCGGTGTCATCATGGGGGCCAATATTGGAACCACCATCACTGCTTGGATTGTATCCTTTTTAGGTTTTAAATTTAACATTGCATCGTTTGCATTGCCAGCTGTGGCAGCAGGGGTGATCTTAAATTTTTCACGCAAAGAAAGCAGATCCGGTTGGGGAAGTTTCCTCATTGGATTTGGATTTTTGTTTTTAGGATTGGATTATTTAAAAAGTTCCGTTCCTGATAGTGCAAAAGATCCGGAAAGTTTTCTCTTTTTACAACAATATACAAATATGGGATTTAACACCATATTGTTATTCGTTCTGATTGGAGCTTTGTTAACGATTGTTATCCAATCTTCTTCTGCTTCTACAACGATTACCATTACACTCGCATTCTCCGGTTATATACCAATTGATGCTGCATACGGTATGATCCTTGGTGAAAACATTGGAACAACAATTACGGCAAACCTTGCCGCCATTCCAGGAAATCGAAATGCTAAAAAGGCAGCACTCGCACATACCTTGTTCAATGTGTTCGGAGTGATATGGGCGCTCCTTTTCTTCAAATTTTTCACCGGTATTGTCGATGATTTGATTCCAGGGGATCCACTCACTGATAAAGAATCTACAAGGTTCCATATTTCGCTTTTCCATACAATGTTTAACATCACAAACACTCTCATTCTCATTTGGTTTGTGAATACAATCACCAAAGTGGTGAGTGCCATTGTGGATGGATTTGCTTCCAAAACAGGAAAAGATAAAGATTCCATTCGACTTTTGCAAGCTGGATCTGTGAAAACAACAGAACTTGCGATGGTAGAACTTGTTGAGTTTACTAAAAAAATCATTCGTGATACGTATGATTTCCTTCGTTTGACTGAACAAATTTTATTACAACCTTACGATGCAACTCGTGTCCTTCAGGTATTAAAAAAAGAAGAAGAGTTAGACCAAGTTCGAACAGAGGTTTTGACTTACCTAAACCAAATCCAAGAGACCGGTATTACCGGAAACTATGCGAAAGACGTTTTGGGAATTATGGAAAGAGTGAAGGCTGTGGAAGAAATGGGTGATAACTTTGCATCCATTGCTAGGAAAATGAGAAAATCGTACCGTCAAAAGGTATCCCTGGACAAAACGTTCGGTCATACAGTCAAAGACCAAATTGATTTACTCAAACACCACTACGACATTCTACTTGTGAACTTGGACCAAAGTGAAACTTTCGATATCCTTGGAAACCCGCAGATTCGTAACCAAAGTCGTGAGTATCGTTTCCAAATGATTCGTTCTGTGAAAAAGAATGATTCTAAAGTGAAGAAGAAAAAGTATCAGAAAAAAGACAATTTGATGCCAGCACTTCTTTATCGTGATATTTCTCGTAACTTGGACAATATTTCCAGATTACTAAATGCGGCAATTTATGCGGACGTTTAGTCCGCATTTGTTTGTTATTTAATTTCAAATAGAATAAAAGTTATATCGTCGTCTGCGGGGCCTTCTTGGTTTCGTAGACGAATGTGTTCATCAATCCCACCATACAAAGATTCTACGGATTCTGACTTTCTTTTTAGTAACCAATTGATGAGTTCCTCTTCTCCCGAATCACCATTTTCCCACAAATCCCAAATCCCATCGGTAAATAGTAAAATTTTATCTCCAGTCGATAGTTTATGAGTTTCTTCTGGATATTGGACTTCTTTTGAATATCCAATGAGTTTGCCTTTGGGTCGGATCACTTCAATTGATGTAGAATTTTCATTGAACTTATATAAGGCGGGATGGCCTGCATTTGCCACTTTTAAAAGTTTCTGTTCCAAATCGATAAATATGGCACTGGCCGTTAGAAATTGATTTTTATAATTTCCTGCTAGAGAAACATTGATACTTTCCAAAACCTTTCCTGGTTTGTTCGCAAAAGCCAAGGTTTGCATATAAGCAATTTTTAACATGGCCGCTTCAATGGCAGCCGGTACACCATGGCCAGTGACATCTGCAATCAAACAACAGATTTGGTGTTTGCCAAACACCGTAAGATCATAAAAATCACCACCCACTAGAGATGCTGGAAAATAACCGGTTTTGATTACAAGGCCTGGAAATTTGGGAAGGATTTGTGGGAGTGTTGACTCTTGTAATTTTTGGGCTAGTTTAAGTTCTTTTCCAAAAGCAATTAACTTTTGTTTGTCGATTTCTGCTTTGAGTTGGATTTTGTCTTTTTCTTCTCGAACCACGGAAATTCTGTCACCAAGTCCAAATGCCATGAGTAAAACTTCAATGGCCATACCCACTTGGAATGAATTCTCGGTGAAAACATTGACCGGAAAAAATCCCATATATTTCAGAACAGTGGCAAGCCCACCTACAATCACCATAAAGTATCCGTAAAAATAAAATCTTGCTGGTGGAAATTTTTTGACAAAGGCTACGTAATAAGAAACGAACAAAGCAAAGAATGCTAATAAAAACGAAAATATATCTCCTGTTTGGTTCATCAACCGGTAGGACAAAAAAGGCAGGAGGCAAATACAAATCACTGAAAGAATCATGAGTCCCAAAAACCATTTCCGAATCATCGGCGCATTGGTTTTTAAATTCATAAAAGTAATACTCATTGGGAAACAGGTGAGTAAAAATAAAAAGTAAAGTAAGTTGTGTGAGTTGTATACTAACTCAGGAGAGTTCGGGAAAAATAAAACAGGTAACAGTCCTTGTAAAGAAAATTGGAATAAAATGGCAGAAATACAAAGATACAAAACATAAAAAATATATGCTTTGTCCCTAACCATAAAATATACAAAAAGATTGTAAATGCTCATGACACCAACGATTCCAAAATAGATTCCTTGGAGTAAGGTGTCCCAGGTTGTAAAAGTATAAAAATTCTTTTCTTCCGCAACCATAAGTGGAACGGACATAGAACTGTCTGTTTTTATACCAACAAAATAAGTAACGGTTTCACTTGGTAACAAATCGGTAGCAAAACTAAATCCTCGGTAGTCCCTATCTCTGTTCTCAAAAGGATAACGTCTGCCTTGGGTGTTTTCTGAAACGTCACCTGATTCTCGTAATGCGAAAAATTTAACTTCATCGAGTAAAGGGTATTTGATATAGGTGATGATGCGTTTGTAATCGTTTACATCGTTATGGATGACAAAACAAAACCAATATTGTCTGTCCGTATTACCGAAATTTGGTATGACTCCGTTTGAGTTTTCTAACGGTAAAGTTTGGAATGAATCTGAAACTTCGAGAACGGTATGGATTGGAGGATTTTTGGTAAAATATACTAGTTGGCCGGACAGGTCAAAAGGTTCTCCCTGGATGGAGGAAAACGGGATAGGGATGGTAATCGGACAAGTTTTTGGTTCAGCGAATAAGTTTGTATGAAAGAGACATAACAGAATTAAGGTGAGGGTCTGTTTCATACAGGAAGGTCACAGTATAAGACGAAGACCTTCCTTTGTAAATCTGTTTGTATTAGAAAAAAAAGGAATTAAGCGGTGACTGCAGGAATTCCTGCAAGGATACGAAGAGAGTCGTAAGCCTTTTCTTTTTGTTCTACTTTGGTTTTGTTCACAGCCTTGCGGATGATCACGTCCCATTGTTTTTCTGGGTGTTCCATTTTCATGTTTTCCAGAAGTTCTAGAATGTTTTCATCATCGGATGCGTTAAAAATTTCATCCGAATCATATCGAAACATTCCAAAAAGGGAGTCGATATAATCGCCCACGCTCATGGCTTCTTTCTCTCCGGGTTGGATCTTTTTCTTTTCTGCTTTTCGCAGTTCTCTTTCCCTGCGTTCAAGTTCCGTGCGTTTCATCTGATGGCCTCTAGCTCGTTTGCATTGGTTCCAAGACCATGTTTTCAAAGGGCAGGAGGGACGACACCAAATTTGTCCAAAAATTGGCTCGATTTTTGGGTTGGGTGGCTCACTATGGGGTAGATGCTCTGCAAACGGTGGATTGCCGGTAGTCTGGCCTTGTTTCTTTGCACCCAATTCTTATTTTTAGGGAGTGGGTTACTGGGGTATTGCGTCGAATCCGCGTCAAAAATCTGCCAATGCAACCATGGATCCAAAAAGGAAAAACATGGGAATGCAGAAGATAAACTTTTTTCTGAAGATCGGGAAACCTCAACTTCCTTAGTTTCCTCGCATGACCACGCTAACAATTCGGAAGAAACCCTCAAACCCAGTTGCCATGATGCAAAATCGGGAGAAGCCCACCTTTGTTCCTGCAAAAAACAAAAGAAAGATGCTCTTAATTTACGAACCCATCACCAAACGATGGATAGACCAAATTTAGCAGTGAAATTGGTTACCTCATCTGATATCATTTATAGAATGACTGAGTCTCCTTCCACTCTTCTGGATGGAAAAATCCCTTCTTTACTTCGACCACCCCGTATCTAAATTCTAAAATTTCAAATTTAGTAGATTGATTGGTGAATGTTTGAATGAGTTTTCATTTTAACTTTTCCCATCGATTGATAACAAAACAACAATCGTATTTTAGAATATTAGGTATTTATGAACATATTTAAGAAGTTTTTTATTTTTCTTTCAATACTCGGGGTGGTTTCCTGTGATCCGAATTCCAAATCAGACGACAACCAAACCTTGGCATTGTTGGCTCTGGCGATGCCACAACCTGTGAATCTCAACTTTGAGGCATTGGCGAATGGCCAACCCCTAGTCACTGGTTCGAATATTACAGCTGATAGTAGAACTGTTCAGTTTCGTGACTTTCGATTGTATATTTCGGAAGTGAAACTAGTAAAAGCTGATGGATCAACCGTAGATGTATCCTTGTCTACTGACAATGTTTGGCAATCCAATGGAGTGGCTCTTGTGGATTTAGAAACAACAAGAACAACCGAAACAAACAGTAAAGTAACCGGTACTGTTGCGGCGGGAAGTTATACTGGCATTCAATATACAGTCGGCGTTCCGGAAGCATTAAATCATTTAGATAGTACGAATCAAAAGTCTCCTTTGAATATTGGTCTTATGTATTGGTCTTGGACAGGTGGATACAAACATTCAAATATCGAGTTTACTTATGATGGTACAAATTGGACTAGTTTGCATTTAGGATCTACTACTTGTAGTGGAGCACCAAACTATGGAAATTGTACGAAAAAATTTCGTGCTTCCATTCAACTGACTGGCCAGTTCAATTCTGGGAATCAAAAGATATCTCTTGATGTAGACAAATTACTCAATGGACATACATACGGAGCAATGGGTATGTGTATGCCTGGGGATGGTTCTGCAGCCTGTTTGCCTTTGATCCGTGCCTTTGGATTGAATGAAACGAATGGTGCTGCCGATGGAACATACACTCAAAGGATCTTTAGTTTAAAGTAGTATTGTGTGGGTTGGTATCAAGTATACCAACCCGTTATACTGTTAAGGATATCGATTATGAAATTTTACCTCCCTTCTTTATTTCTTTTTTTTAGTTTTCTCTTTAGTTGTAACATTCTTCCGTTCCAAAAAAAAGAAAACAACCAAGACCTATTACTTGCGGCACTTGGAATTTTAGCTACAGCCTCGGATTGGAATTGGGATTTGCCACCTGGTTTTCCCGTGCCAAATGTTCCTTCGGACAATCCTATGTCCAAAGCAAAAGTAGAATTAGGTAGACATTTGTTTTATGAAAAGAAGTTGTCTGGGAACGGAACGATGGCTTGTAGTGGTTGCCATTTCCAATCCTTGGCATTCGCTGATGGAAAAGATTTTCCTAGTGGAATCACAAGTGAGGCTCATCCAAGAAACGCTCAACATCTTTCGAATGTTGCCTATATGCCAAGGCTCACTTGGAGTAATCCTAAAATGACAAGTTTGGAAATTCAGGCTCGCGCTCCGATGTTTGGAGAAACACCAATAGAACTTGGTTTGCAAAATAATAATTTTTTAAATGAACTATCATCCAATCCAATTTACCCTCCTATGTTTGAAAGAGCATTTGGCGGTTCTGGAGTTAATGAACAAAATGTACGTTATGCGCTTGCGAGTTTCCAAAGATCGATGATTTCAGGAAATTCCAAATTTGACCAATACAATTATAGAAACAACAAGTCTGCTCTCACAGCATCTGAGATACGAGGACTCAATTTATTTAATGGGGAGGTAGCGGAATGTTTCCATTGTCACGGCGGATTTAATTTTACGGATACTTCGTTTCATGGTGGGGCAACGGAAGAATTTTTTTATCATAGCAATGGAATTCACACAGATGCTTATTACGCGGGTCTCCCTAGCAACAAACGAGGGTTATTTGACTTAACAGGTGTCGCATTCGATACAGGGAAATTCAGAGCACCATCTCTACGTAATATTGGGGTCACTTATCCTTATATGCATGATGGCAGTTTTATGTGTGACAATGCGAATAATCCCAACATTACAAGCGGTAAATCAAAAACTGATTGTGCAAGAGATGCTTTAACAAAGGTAGTGGATCATTATCGTAGTGGTGGGCAAAACCATACTGTCAAAGATTCAACTTTAATAAGAGCTTTTACCATTACCAATTCACAAAGAGATGATATGGTGAACTTCCTTTTGGCTCTAACGGATGATGAGTTTTTAACCAATCCCAAGTTTGCGAGTCCCTTTTGATGAAACAATGTAATTATCAGTGGATTTTGTTCTTACTTGCAGCTTTACTTTTCTCTCACTGCACTTTTGGTTCAGTGGGGGACAGTAACAAAGAAAAACAAACAATCCTTCAAAACTTAATCTTTTTTAATAACAACCAAACTGTAGCCGTAGGAACCAATCTTCGCAGTTATGATGACCAAGCGGACGATAACCTAAATCAGTTTAGTTTGACGAGTAATTCCGTAGGTTATAATATCACGATCCAAAGTAGTTCTTATATTAATTGGGAAACTGGTAGTTATCGAATCAACCCACCTAACCAAACCTTGGGTGTGTCTACTTCTAGTTCGGAAAGAATTTCCACAGCTACAGGAAAAACACATACTCCGTATACGGTGCCTTTGGATTTACCAGCGGATGATTTATATGGTAAGACTTATCCTTTTTTATCTGCTTCCACTGTTTCCAATATCACTCAGTACAATAGTACGATGGAAACCGGTGCTAGTTTTCTTTATCCAAACACGAGGATTTCCAGTATGCCACTGGGTGTCGTGGCGGTGGCAAATACAAGTTGGGAAGAAATTTATATCAGGATGGATGTTACTGGGGGAACCACAAAATCAGTAACCATACTACTGCCTCAAGGTTCCAAAACCATCACACCAAAGTGTAAGATTCCCATTAAAAATAGTCGGAGTGGAAATATTGAAATTCTATTTTCATTGTCTGCTTTGTTTCAAGATAGATCTGTTTCTGGAACACCTATTCGATTTTTAGATACCTTGAGTGCTAAAGCGGATCCAGTTGTCATTTCTAAAGTATCAAATGTTGACCTTTATAATATCCTATTGCAAAATCTCCAAGCAGAAGATATTGTTTTTAGTTTTCCTGGTTGTTTCCCTGGAGTGGAACGATGAAACAAAGTTTTTTAGCATTCATTCTATTTTTATTTTTCGTTCATTCAATTCATTCGCATCACACGGGTTCGTCGGATAGTCCGAATGCAACTGCAAGATTTGTGGATCCCTTTACCGGAAAAAGAGAAAAACCAACTAACTATTTGGTAATGACTCAAGATTATTACCAGTCTACTCGTGAGAATAGCCATCTCTTCACAACGACAGCCTTTGCTGAGATGAATTTTTTTGATGGAAGGTTTGCTCTCAATGCTTCTGTTCCTTGGAACTACTACCAACAAAGGGGAAGGGAAGATGCGGCAAGGATTGGAAAAACCTATCTTGGTTTTAAATACCAACCGTTTTTTGATTTGGACAAACCTTACTTTTTTGTGATTGAAGGATCCGTTGGATTCCCTAGTGGACCTGACACAGACCGATTCACTGGTGGAAATTATTATACAGGTTCTGGATTTATCAAACTTGGATACTTGTATGAGAAGTGGTCCTTTGTGACGAAGATCGGAGGATTAAATCCCCTTTCTCGTCCCCAACCAAACAACTTACAAGACAATGATGGGATTCCTTATTATGCTCGTAAACCTTCAGCTTCTCCGCCGGAACCAGAATATGAATTCAAAAAAACTGCTCTCATTTCCGCGTATGTGACGTATTATTTGATGCCGGAGATTTCTCTTTTTACCGGACTCTTGTATCGTAACCCCTATAATGGAGTGGATTATTCCAAAGAGAAAGATAAAGCCAATCCATCCTATTTTACGGAGGCGAGTGCAGGGTTTTCTTGGAATTTTTCTGAAAAATATAATATGAGTATTGCCTATCGATACCCGTTGCAAAGGGATCGTGAGTATCGACTCTATCAATCTGCGTGGACATTTGCCTTCTCTATGGAGTGGGGAAGCGATTGACATTAGATGCCTTTTTTAAAACGTTCTAAGAAACTCTATAAATTTTTAATCGTAAAAGGTAATCTATGAGCAACGTAGAAATCGTACCAGTAGGGGAACTACCTCCTATTGGAGTTGTGCCCAAAAAAATGCACGCGCAGGTCATTCGCCCGGAACGTTACGGCGAACCGAAAACTTCTTTCCAATCAGAAGTCATTGATGTTCCGGAGATCGGTCCGAACGAAGTTCTCGTAGCCACTATGGCTGCTGGAGTAAACTATAACAACGTTTGGGCAGCCCTTGGATATCCCGTTGATGTGATCGCAGCTCGTAACAAAAAAGGTGAACCAGAAAAATTCCACATCGGTGGATCTGACGCTTCAGGCATTGTTTACAAAGTTGGAGCAGAAGTTAAAAATGTGAAAGTGGGTGACGAAGTTGTTGTCCATTGTGCGATGTGGGATCCAAAAGATCCATGGGTTCTTTCTGGAAAAGATCCAATGTATGCACCTTCCCAAATCATTTGGGGATACGAATCCAATTGGGGTTCCTTTGCACAATTTTGCAAAGTACAAGACCATCAGTGTCTTCCTCGACCACAACACCTAACATGGGAAGCATCCGCTGCTTATATGTTAGTTGCTGCTACAGCATACAGAATGTTACACCACTGGAAACCAAACGATGTAAAACCTGGTGATGTTGCTTTGATTTGGGGTGGAGCCGGTGGACTTGGTGCTATGGCTATCCAAATTGTAAAAGCAGCTGGTGGAATTCCAATCGCTGTTGTTTCCTCTGATGACAAAATTGATTTTTGTAAAAACTTAGGTGCTGCTGGTGTGATCAACCGTAACAAGTTTAAACATTGGGGTGGACTCACTTCTGATATCAACAAACCAGAAGCTTTTGTTGAGTGGACCAAACAAGCTCGTGAATTTGGAAAAGCGATTTGGGACATTGCTGGCAAAGGCAAAAATCCTCAAATCGTATTTGAACATCCAGGGGAAACGACACTTCCAACTTCCGTATTTGTTTGTGAAACAGGTGGTATGGTTGTGATTTGTGCGGGAACTACAGGTTTCAATGCAACAGCTGACTTACGTTATCTGTGGATGAGACAAAAACGTCTGCAAGGTTCTCACTTCGCAAACGACGACAACTGTCGTGATCTCAACCAACTCGTGATCGATAAAAAAGTGGATCCAGTTTTGGCAGAAACATATAGTTTCGAACAAACTGGTGAGTGCCACCAATTGATGCGCGAAAACAAACACCCATCAGGAAACATGTCAATCCTCGTTGGTGCAAAAACTACAGGTCTTGGGAAGAAGTAATTCTTTTCAGGTGAGTATTTAGAGTACATGTCCCCGCCCTATTTAGACTGGGTGGGGTTAACCACCCGCCACCCAATGGCTCCATCTACCATGAAACTTCCGTTTTGTGAATCCCATTTCCTCTATCATAATTTTTATTTCTCGAAAGTTCATATTTAAACTAAAGGAGTTCGTTTATGTATCCACGAATCAATTTAATCACCTTGGGTGTTGCCGATCTAAAACGCTCCATCGACTTCTATGAAAGGGGACTCGGTTGGAAACTTTCAAAAGAAAGCAATGATAGCGTTGCTTTTTTTCAAATTGGAGCTCTTGTTTTTGGTTTATTCGGTGAGGAGGCTTTGGCTGAAGATATCGGAATTCCATTTCAAAAACGTCAAAAGTTTTCAGGTATCACACTGGCTCAAAACCAATCCAGTGAGGCAGAAGTAGATGCCGTAATCAACAAAGTACGCGCATTAGGTGCAGAAATTCTTAAAGAACCTACAAAGGTTTTTTGGGGAGGATATAGTGCTTACTTTAAAGATTTTGATGGTCATATTTTCGAAGTGGCCTTTAATCCCTTTTTTCCTTTGAATGAAGATGGAGAAATTGTATTAAACAAATGATTCGTATTATCGTTGTTATGTTTTATTTTTTAAATGTTAATTAGGGGAAAGTATGAAACAAGCACAAATCAATAGTTTTGGTTTGGATCATTTAAAAATTGTAGAGGTCCCTGAACCTGCTAGTCCCGGTGCTACGGAAGTGCTCGTTCGGCTGCGTGCGGCTTCTTTAAACTACCGTGATTCTTTGGTTGTGGAAGGAAAATACAATCCAAAATTTCCACTTCCACTCGTTCCTTGCAGTGATGGCGCGGGGGAAGTCATCAGTATTGGCTCTGGAGTCACTGAATGGAAAGTGGGAGATCGCGTTCTTCTTACTTTCGCTCCTAAGTGGATTGCGAAAGAAGCAACTCATGCAGAAATGCGACATACCATTGGAGGCCCTTTACTAGGCACCTTACGAGAGTTCGCTTTAGTTCCAGAGACTGGCCTTGTTCGGATTCCAACACATTTGTCTTATGAAGAAGCAGCCACCTTACCTTGTGCAGCCCTCACCGCCTGGTCTGGTTTATTTCAATTTAGCCAATTAAAACCAGGTGAATTTGTTGTTGTCCAAGGAACAGGTGGTGTTTCTATTTTTGCCTTACAGTTTGCGAAATTGGTTGGTGCTAAAGTCATTCTTACTTCATCTAATGATGAAAAGTTAGAACGAGGAAAAACTTTAGGGGCTGATTACCTAATCAATTATAAAGAAACACCTGAATGGGGAAAAGAAGTCCGTCGGATCACAGAAAAAGTAGGAGCCGATCATATCATTGAAGTGGGAGGAGCTGGAACCTTGGAACAAACCATTGCCGCCTGTCGTCCGTTTGGTGTGATTCATTTGATTGGAATCCTTGCTGGTAAATCAGGGGAACTGAACTTACTCCCTGCTGTTATGAACAATTTAAAAATCCAAGGTCTTGTTGTCGGCGGAAGAAAAGCCTTCATCGAAATGAACGGGGCCATTGAAGCTTCTGGCTTACGACCTGTGGTTGATAAAGTTTTTACCTTAGAAGAATCGGCCGAGGCAATCCGATACTTACGTTCGGGATCTCATTTTGGAAAAATTGTAATTCGAATTTAGTGGCAATTCTACTGAAGCAAGACTGATTTTTTTAGCCTAACCAACGGAACTCACGATTGGGCCTTTCCCTTAAAACAGGGATTTTGTGCTAAACTATGAACTTATAACGAAAATTATGCTATAATCGTTAGTTCCATTAAAAAAGTTTAACAAATTCTCATTGACGATAAACTAACGTTTGGTGCATCTTGCGTTAGGTTTTATATGAAAAAATTGATTCAGTTTGTGGTATTTTTTGTTTTTATTCTAAATTGTTCTTCTAAGTCTGAAAATTCTTCAGAAGACTCCTTGTTACTGCTGTTACTTGCCGCCCCTAAGTCTACCTCAACTGGCACAGGCACTGATGGCGCTGCCTGTACTTCCGATGCAAATTGTGCGTCAGGTTTTTTATGTGTAAGTGCCTTTAATTTAAATCAATCAACAACAACGAACCGGTGTAAAGCGATCCCAACTAGTAGTGGCAGTATTACAATTAATGGCACTGCTTCCAATGGAACAATCGTAACAAATAGTCCCCTAGTTGATTTTGACCTAAATATTACATCTACCGCAGATCATATCATCACTGCATTTACAACTACTAGTTCTGTCGATTTGGTTTTGGAAATAACAAACGCTGCTGGGACAGTTGTTCGAAACTCCTCAGATACAAATACATCTGGTGCAAGTAGAGAACGGATAAAAGACAATTTTACTATTGGCACATACCGTGTTAGAGTAAAAAGTTATTTTGTATCGGGAGTTTTTGGAGGAACTGTAAAGGTACAAGTTGTGAATAATCCTTCTGCGGTAAATAGTGGAGGTAGTTGTAATTTTCTAACGAATGCGGGTGGAAGTTCTTGTTTTGACTTTTCGGCCGGAAATACATTTTCTTCTGCACTCTGTGGTCCAGGAGGAACTTACAATGCCACAAGTAGTTGTGCTACAGTCAACGCCGGTGCAGCCCCAACAATTAGTGGTAGATGTTCCTATTCTATCAATTCTACCACTGCCAATGGACAAGGTATTGTTACGAGAGTATATTATAGTGCTGGAACCGGCGTTGTCGCACCTGTAAATAATACGGTTGGTGTTACCGATTGTAATACTTTAGATAACCTAGAGAGGGTCATCTTTCAATAATACCTAAATATCGGAACCATATAAGTGAATGGAAAAATTTCCGTTCACTTTTCGCCTTATGCAATGAATTCTAAGAAAAGTTCTAATTGATTGATAGGATTATCATAGTTAATAATCTTTATTTTGTCAGGTAGACATTTTATTTAGAACCTGAATTCAAAATAGAATTTCGTTCAATGTCTAATGCAATCACCGATAAGTGTATTTCAATTAGCGCTAAGATAAGCGAAATCACCATAAACAAAAGTGATGAAGCAAATAAAATCCATGCCACAATATTATAAAATGGGATCATACCCATTGAACAAGTGCATAAGATCAAACTAAAGATTCCTGCACTTTGAGAATATAAAATGAGTGAAATACGAAAACGTAAATTGTGAATTTGTTTTTCTAAAATTTCTGATCTGGATGTTTCATATTCACTGAGCAGTTGTCTCGAAAGTTTGGCCAAACCAAAAAAACGATTGGTATAAGCAAGCATCAGTAACGAAATCGCTGGAAATAATAGTCCTGGTATACTGTATGTTAGGTTGTCCAATGAAATTAACCCTGTTTGACCAAAAGAATTTGTTCCCCCAAATCCAACTTTCCATCAGAAGTACGGATCGTAGCTTTGATTTCATCACTTGGTTGTAAATACTGAGATCTTCGTTTTTGGCCTTTGATAAAAACTTCCCACTTTTTATGTTCCGGTAGAAAACTTGCAAATATTTGTTTTAGTTTTCCCGGTGCTTTGAGTGCACATCCCGAAGGTGTTCCCGTGAGCAAAACATCTCCTACTTGTATCCTTGCAAATTGTGAAAGTTCGGCGATACTTTCTTTTGGTGGATAAACCATTTGGTTTGATTTTGCAGATTGTCTTATCTTCCCATTTACGGTTAGATTTAATTCTAAAGATTCAATCAGTGGATAATCATCTGGTTCTAAAACAGAAAGTATGGGACCTGCTGGTAAAAAAGTCCGGTAAGATTTTCCTTTATACCATTGTAATTGTGGGAGTTGGATGTCTCTTGCCGAAATATCATTGGCAATGAAGAGAGCAGCAATGTAATCATTCGGATTGTAGGAGTTAATATCAAGAGAGGAATCAATCGTTTTACCGAAAACAATTCCTAACTCGATTTCATAATCTAAAAGTTCGACATGGTGTGGTCGGATCACATCACCGATAGCAGTCGTGAGAGCAACATCCGATTTGGTAAAAAATAAATTGTATGTTTTTGATTTGGGATTTAATCCAGATTCCAATGTATGTTTGTGATAATTGGCACCTTGGCAAATGATTTGGCAGGGAGCAGTGATGGGAGAAAGAATTACCACATCTTCTTTCCTCAGTGTTTTCTTAGATTTGGTATTTAGTTTAATTCGTTTTTTTTGAAGATCAACTAGCAAATCTTTGGTGGTTTTATCACCTGTTTGTAATGGAAGGATTTTTTCATCGGTAACAAGCCCCCAATCAATTTTGTGTTTATATTGGAAACGTACAAATTGTTTTGCCATCGTAAACCTACGAAACTATAGCTTGGGTGATAAAAAAAACACGAGGGCCACTGGGACCCGGCGGTAGACGGAAAAGTTTTTTGGTCTATTCTTCTGCGAAAAGATTGTTTAGGGAGTCGATAAGAGTGTCTACTTCGACACCATAACCCATACAAACTTGTTCTATTGTTTCTACTTCGTTAATAGAGCAATGTGAACATCCACCTAAATGGTAGCTGGAGAAAACTAGACCTGCTTCCGGGTGGATGGCAATAGCCTCTCCCACAGTCATTTCTTTAAAAAAGCGCGGTTTTGTTGTTTCAGTCATCTTAAGAACCCCAAGGAAGGAAATTACTATACAAATATTGGACTATGCTCTATTCGTCAATGGAATGTTTACCCAAGAAAACGGGAAATTTTACGTCCGCATTGAGGGAAGGTTTGAATCGGCCCATTTCCTCTACCAGTACTTTGCCGATGGTTCTGACGAGCCCATCCACGGCCATTCCTGGAAGGTGGAGGTGTTTTTAGAGGGAAATACGAACATTCGTCCCGACGGTATTTCTTACGATTTTCTAACGGCTCGAACGAAACTGATGGAACTGGTGCATTCCATCGACCATATCCTCATCAATGACCATCCGGATTTTAAGGGGATCAATCCTACTTCTGAAAATGTGGCGCGTTGGTTCTATTCAGGTTTGAAGGCAGATGTAAAATCTTCTGAAGGGAAAATCCGGCGGATCGTGATTCATGAAGGGCCTGAAAATCTCGCTTTCTTTGAACCATAAAATTTTTCTTACCAATTACTTTATAACAATAGTTAGGTATTTGTCCTTAGTACCTTGAAAAAAGAACAGATGGTATAAAAAACAATCCGTAGTTTGGATTCTTACATAAAATTTACTCAAACAAACAAATGTTTGTGATAAAAAATCGACATAATGTATTCGTCATCGGCTAGTCTAACTAATTAGGACTACAAACGCACAACATATGCCTTCTATTTTTATTGCACAAGTTTCGTTTTTTTTTCATAAAAAATTGTCACCTTAATCGATTGCTTTTCTACAAGCTCATTATGAAAATCGGTAGAAGACTCCATGCCACTTACAGAACTCAAACATAGTTTAGGTCATATTCTGCTTGTGGAAGATGAAGCCATCTTGGCCATCTCACAATCTGAATTTTTGAAAAACAAAGGGTATTCTGTACAATACGTTTCCAATTCAAACGATGCTTATGATTATATTTTATCTGGAGAACGAGTAGATTTAATACTTATGGACATCAATCTTTCTGATGGTATGGATGGAATCCAACTTGCAGAAAAAATTCTTTCTCACCGTGAAATCCCAATTCTATTTGTGAGTGGTTATTCTGATAATAAAATTTTGGATCGTGTTTGTAAGGTAAAACATTACGGATATGTAACTAAAATTTCGAGTCCAGACATAGTTGAGTGTATGATTAAATCCGCACTTCAACTTTATCAAGCTGAACAATCGTTAGCTTTTCGTGAAAAAGAACTTCGTATCACTTTTGAGGCAATGGGTGATGGGGTCATTGTTCTAACACCGGAAGGATTAATTAGAGAAATCAATCACAAAGCTTTAGATATGTTGGGATACCAAAAAGAAGAAGTATTAGAAAAAGATCTGACTTCTTTTTTATATTTAGTCCAAGCAGAAGCTAGAACTCGAGTTTCTTATTCTTTTTTAAATTCATCAAACAATCTCATCCACACAGAACGAAGAAACGACTTAATTATTGTTTCTCGTAGCGGTCGTGAAACAAACGTTACAGAAACTGTTTCACCTATTTTGGATGATGAAAAAAATCTAAATGGAATTGTAATTATTTTTAGAGAAACTCCAAACGCATCGATCATGGTTCCACCAAAAGATGGCGAAAGTGTATATGCAAAAGTATTCCAGCTGAGTCCCATTCCAATGGCGATTTCTACTTTAAAAGAAGGAACTTATTTGGATATGAACTCTTCGATGGAAACACTTTTCCAGTTAGAGAAGTCAAAAGTCATCGGTAGAAAAACGGAAGAGTTTAAGGCTTGGAGTAATCCAGAAGAAATTGAAAGGTTAAATAAAGCTTATCAAGAAAATGGAAGGATGTCTGGCGAAAGGATGTCTGTTCTGCATACTGATGGGAAAAAATTTGATGTATTGGTTTTTAGCCAAGCTTTTGAAATTGCTGGGGAACGTTTTATTTTATGGATCAACTTGGATGTCACAAAGATTTTAGATATGGAAGGTCGACTTGCCAAGTCAGTAGAAGAAAAAGATGTTCTATTGAAAGAATTGCAACACCGAGTTAAAAATACCCTCGCTATCATTTCGGGGCTTCTCAATCTAGAATCGTTTAAAGTTGAAAATGAACTCGCCAAACAGTCGTTCCTTAACGCTCAATCTAGAATCATGTCAATGTCAAAGGTTTATGAAAATCTTTATCAATCTGAAGATTTAGAATCTGTAGACCTTCGTAAATATATAGAAGACTTAGTATTTAGTCTCCATGATATTTTTGTTCTCAATCCCACAAAAATTAAGTTTGATGTCAAATTAGAAGAGATCCGTTTGGATCTAAAACGAACTCTACCTTTGGGTTTGATTTTGAATGAATTACTCACCAACGCTTTGAAGTATGCTTATCCTAGTGAAAAGGGTGGAGACGTAAGGATTCATCTTTCTCGTTCCAATGATAATATCATTTTATCGGTGGGAGATGACGGAGCAGGTTTGCCCGATTCAGTCAATATCGAAAAAGGGAACCATTTTGGTTATGAGTTGATTCGTAGTTTGACTTCTCAGTTAAAAGGTGTATTTTCTTCTGTTTCTAAAAAAGGAGAAGGGCTTAACATCATGATTTCCTTTCCAGTGAAATCGAATGATAAGTGATTGAGATGTCAGGCGCTGAATCATTCAACTTAACTCACTTCAAAATATCGGTTATCTTTTTTTCCTTCCCCTAATCGTTCCAATAAAAACCAAACGAACTTGTTTGATGGTTTGTAATTTTATTTTTCGCATTTCAGAATGAGCATCTGTGGCAAGATCTAAATAGTCTGAGGCCATAAGAAAACAAATACTAACAATTAACTCGGAAGCAAACTGAATGTCTAGTTGTGGGATCATCTTGGGCATTCGCATGTCTTTGGCTAGTTCGACAGCAATTGCGTTCATCGATTCGCGAATTTTCTCCCGGATCTTTCGGTTGCCTCCCGTCCGTTCTCTGGAGATAAAACGGAAAAGGGATCGATTGTGCGTAACATAGTCAAAAAAGAAACCAATGGTCAGTTGTAAGGCCGATTTGTAAGCCCCTTTGTTTCTGGCATCCCCCACGATGGTTTGGATCCGCCCTCCACATTCGTCCACAAGTGACAGGCCCAGTTCTTCCATATTTTTAAAATGCCGATAGAAGGCTGCAGGGACAATCCCAGCCTCTCCTGCCACTTCCCGAAGGCTAAGATCCCCCAAACCTTTCTCCTCTCCCATCAATTGTAAGGCACTTTCGAGCAAATTGTCGTGGGTGCGGAGCTTTTGGGCGTAGCGTTTGTTGAGTTTCATGACTGAATTCAGTAAACGGTCGTTCACTTTTTTTTAAAAAGCAAGGACAAAAAGGCCAATTCGGAGTTGACATACTTAACAATGTAAATTAACACTATTAAATATCTCTGTGAACGAGTGTTCACTTAAATGCGAAATACGAGGCGAAAATGAAAACATTTCCTTTTATCTTTAACGAACCACGGCAGTTCCTCAGCTCCTTACAAGGGAAAGAGTGGGCTGATTTTCTTTTGGGAGAAATCAATCCGCGGTTCTCTGTCACTGCCATCAAAGCAAAAGTCGTTGCTGTTCGGGAAGAAACAGCTGATGCAAAGACAATCGTATTGAAACCCAACTGGTTATGGAAGGGTTTTCGTTCAGGCCAACATGTTCCTGTGACTGTAGAAATTGCAGGAAGGAGAGTGACTCGGTTTTATTCTTTGTCTTCACGGCCAGATGATAAACTTTTAAGTATCACCGTAAAACGCCAAAAAGGTGGACTTGTATCCAATTTTATCAATACAAACATTAAAAAAGGCGATGTATTAGAGTTAGGTGAGGCAACTGGTGAGTTTGTCCTTCCCAAAACTTTACCTTCTAAGTTTTTATTTTTAGCAGGTGGTAGTGGAATCACTCCGATTCATTCCATTCTGAAACAACTAGAGGCAAATCAATTTAAAGGAAAAGCCACTCTTCTTTACTTTGTTCGATCCTTCGAAGATATCATTTTACGTTCTTCTTTAGAAGAAATTGCAAAATCAACTGGATGGTTAGAAATCAAATATATTTTTTCAGATGTTCCTAAAGAAGGATATGATTCAGGATTTTTAACCAAAGAAATTTTGCAAAAGTATGCAGAAGATTTAAAATCCTATTCTGTTTATGTATGTGGGCCTGCCCCCATGCAAACCAAAGCACTTTCGCTTTTAGAAGGTAACGAAATCAAATCGGAACTTTTTTTGTTACCCGGTCAGACTTCTTTGAAGGTAAAAAAAACGGGAACGGTAGATGTCTTTTTATCTTTAAGTCACAAAACCATTCAGGTAAAAGGAGAACGTTCTTTACTAGAAGAACTCGAAGACCAAGGGATTTATCCACAAAGCGGATGCCGTATGGGAATTTGCCATACTTGTGTTTGTAAAAAAGCAGTAGGTTCTGTAACAGATCTATCAAATGGCGAAGTATCTGAGTTAGGTGAAGAGAATATCCAAATCTGTGTTTCTCGTGCCGAATCAAATTTGGAATTAGAACTCTAATTTTGGTAAATCAGAAAATTCACCACTAGGATCTCGAAAATTAAAGTATTCATCATAGGAAAATAAAATGAAAACAATTAGCAAAACATTAAACCACGAAGAAATTGAAGCCTTTGGAAAAGAAGTGGATTCACTCCGCGAAGAAGTGATGGCCAAGGTCGGTAAAGAAGATGCAGATCATATCAGATCCATCTATAAAATCTATCGTTACACAGAGATTTTAGGTCGTGGCCTCATCCACTTTAGTTTTGAACCTATTTCCTTTGTGCTTGGTTCACTCATTCTTGGTGGATCCAAAATCATAAACAATATGGAACTTGGTCATAACGTCCTTCATGGACAATATGATTGGATGAACGATCCACGATTTAACTCCCGTACTTTTGAATGGGACATTGTGAGTGATGCTCACCAATGGAAGTTTTATCATAATTATATGCACCATACTTATACAAATGTTCTTAATAAAGATCATGATTATGGATATAATTTTACCCGATTGACAGAAGGTCAAAAGTGGAAACCAGTTCACCTAACACAGCCTTTCACAAATATGTTTTTGGCGATGAACTTCCAGTGGGGTGTGGGAGCTCACGGTTACCGAGTGGAATATATGGAGATTCCGAAAAAACAAAGAAAGAAAAAATCTCTTAAGGATTATAAGGCAGTGTTCTTTAAAAAAATTGAACTACAACTTGTAAAAGATTACCTTTTCTTTCCACTCCTTGCCGGTTTGAATTTTCCAAAGATCATTTTAGGAAATTTGATCGCAAATTTGATTCGAAATCTTTGGACTTACGCTGTGATCTTCTGTGGGCATTTTACAGAAAATGCAGAATCTTTTTCCGTAGATGATATTGTTGGGGAAACAAAAGCGCAGTGGTATCTAAGACAACTCAAAGGTTCTTCTAACTTAGATGGTAGTAACTTTTTTTATACGATGACTGGGCATTTGAGTCACCAAATCGAACACCATATGTTCCCTGATATGCCAGCAAAACGTTACCGTGAAGTGGCACCTCGTTTGAAAGAAATTTGTGCTAAGTATGGTCAACACTACAATACAGGAAGTTTCGTGAAACAGTTTGCTTCCGTTTGGAAACGAATCGTTGCTTATTCTTTTCCTGATTCCATTGCCGGAAAGTTAATGGGAAATAAAAAGAAATACTTAGAACCAACTGCGTTACTTTCGCAACCCAGTTTTCAGATCTCCCTTCCTAGTGAAGAGAAGTCAGCGACTCTCACATAACCTGAACTTGACGAATTTCCCACTTGCGCATTGTGGGGAATTCATTCCTTTCCTTTCTTTCGGGTCCTCATAACGAGGGCCCTTTTTTTTAATCCTTCAAATGTTTCAGTCTAATTTGATTTGCAGATAGAATGGCCAAACTATCCAAATGAAATCCTTTACACCAAGTACTACGAAGTTCTTTTCTACTAGTGGATTTGTTTTTGGCTCTTTCCATCAAGTATCCTACCACAACTCTTGCTGCCGATTCCACCACTTCAAAACTATGGGCTTCTTTTGTTTCTTGTTTTTCGATGGATTTATATGCATCAACAATGGATTCAAATAGAGTTCGGATCTCTTGGAGTTTGGTATTGGATTCTGATCCTTTTGCCAAATGATCTAGATAACTACGGAAAGTTCCTGTCGGGCTCATTCCAGAGGTAATGCCACCAATGGCTGCGTTCACTTGGATTTGTGTGGTTCCATCATATATATTGGTGATTCTTGCATCTCGATAAAGTCGAGAAAGATCATAATCTTCTGTATACCCAGCACCACCTAATACTTGTAATCCATCATAAACTAAGTCATTACACATTTCTGAATTGTAGTATTTGGATATGGGAGTGAGTGTGTTTGCCACTTTTTCCCAGAATTTTCCTATTTTGGATTCTTCCGGGGAAACGGTTCGCCCATCTTCATACCAATAGTATTTATCTACAGAAAAGGCAGCTTCCACCATTAGACAACGCATTCCCGCAAGTTCACGTTCCATTCGGTCCAACATACGACGGACAGCCGGAATTTCATAAATGGGTTTTCCAAATTGGATTCTTTCTTTTGCGTATTTAAGAGCTTCTTCATAAGCAGCAGTGACTATCCCTGTACCTTGGGAAGAAACACTGAGACGGGCACCGTTTAACATTCCCATTACATACTTTACAAGTCCGAATCCTTCTTTACCAACAAGATAACCTTCACTGTTTTCAAAGACGGTTTCGCAGGTGGCGGAGGCTTTGATTCCTAATTTTTTTTCGATACCTTGCACCGCATAATCTTTGTTCTCAACAATAAAAAAAGAAAGTCCTCTCGCACCACTTTCTTGGGTTCCTGTTCTTGCTAACGTGAGAGTGATACCCGGGATACCATTCACTCCACAGGCTACAGTTTGAAATCTTTTGGTTCCGTTGAGATACCACTTACCATCTTTTTTTGTAGCTTTGGTGGTAATGTTTGGTAAATCAGATCCGAAGTCTGGTTCTGATAATCCCATAGTGACTGTATAGTTTCCTGAAATTAGTTTTGGAATCCATTCTTCTTTCATTTCATCAGAGGCACAGACTTCCAAAATGGCGGCAAGCCCCATACTTCCCACTGCAATGGTAATAGAACTATCGGATCTATACATCAATTCCGCAATCATCGCCTTTATGATGCTAGGTGCACCTAGTCCACCATACCTTCTTTTGAATGCAACAGGCCCAAGTCCTGCATCATGATACATTTTGATTACATCCACCATCTCTTGTGGATGGATCACGTTTCCATTATCAAATTTTAGACCTTTGGAATCCACAGTTGCAGCAACTTGGGAAACATACATCCCACTGATTTCTCCGCAGGATTTTAGGATTTCATCATAAAATGATTTCGCCTCATCGATATTAGATGGTGCATACTCTAGTCGAGGGTTATTGTTTTCGGAATAAAGTTTGGAATCAGAATAGTTATTTTCATAAATAGGAACAATTTCATTCCAATCAATTAATTCGTAAAAATGTTCTTTTAAGTCTTCGTTGGTTTGAAAGTAGTTACTTTGGATCATAAAAATTCCTTTTGAGTTAGAAGATAAATTTTAGTAATGTGAGGCGATTAAAAAAAATCGTATAACAAAAAAAATTGGAAAATTAGATAGATGGTGAACCGATCGGTTTCCTTTTTTTTGTGAATTAGCCCAACAAAAACGAACGAAGGTATTGTTTTTGGATGACTCCAAATCTTCCTATATTTGTTAGAAATTAAGGTTTCTTTTTTTACAATTCCCAAGTAGAATTCAAAATCTATCTCTACCGAAAAAAATCGTGCCCGTTTTTTTCTGTGGAACAGGAGACGTATGAAACAACTCATTTCTATTTTTGCGCTCGTTTTCGCCATTAAGTGTGCGAGTGTACCAACTGCACAACTACCGATAAAGTCTTCCATTTCTGGAAATCCAGTGGAATATAAATTGGATGGAAAAACCTACGAGGGATTTCTCGCCGTTGATTCTTCTGTTATAGGAAAACGTCCTGGTGTCCTTGTGATTCACGAATGGTGGGGAGTGAACGAGTATCCCAAACAAAGAGCCAAACAACTTGCTGATTTAGGTTATGTTGCTTTTGTGATGGATGTTTATGGAAAAGGAATTCTTGCAAAAGACCATGTAGAAGCTGGGAAACTTTCTGGTGCGAATGGAGAACCGAAAGTGATGCTCAAAAAAATCTACAAGGCTCTCGAAATTTTAAAATCAAACCCAAATGTTGATACTAGTAAAATTGGAGCCATCGGATATTGTTTTGGTGGTGGCGGAGTCATTGAACTAGCATTAGATGGTGCTGACTTAAAAGGCGGAGTTGTTTCTTTCCATGGTTTCCTTAGTAGCAAAAACTTGGCTTCCGGTGCAAAAAAAATAAAATCAAAAGTTTTAGTGCATCATGGTGCAGATGATCCTTTTATTCCTAAAACGTCTGTGGAAACATTCATCAAAACAGTGACTGATGCAAAAGCTCCTGTTACTTTTATCTCTCACCCAGGAGCCGTTCATGGATTCACAAGACCTGGGGCAGAAGCTCGTGGACTTCCTGGTCTTGCATATAATGAAAAAGCTGACTACGCATCCTTTGATAGTATGAAGGATTTTTTCACGTCAAACTTTAAATAGACGAGAGGAAGGACAAACAGCGTCAGGGCACTTGCTGAAACTAATCCTCCAATCACTACGGTTGCTAGAGGTCTTTGGACTTCGGCACCTGGTGAGGAACTGATTGCCATAGGTATAAATCCAATGGATGCCAAAAAGGCAGTGGTGAGTACAGGGCGAAGTCTTGACAGTGCAGCCTCTTTCACTGCTTCTTCTTTTCCTTTCCCCTCTTGTTCCAAACTCCGAATGAAACTGATGAGTACAAGTCCATTTAGAACGGCAATTCCAAACAAAGCAATGAATCCCACTCCCGCTGAAATACTAAATGGTAAATTCCTTATGTAAAGAGCAAAAATTCCTCCAGTGATGGCAAACGGAACATTGAGGAAGATGATGATTGCCGCTGATAATTCGTTAAATGCAAAATATAAGATTAAAAAAATAACGAGTAGTGTAATCGGTACAACAATGTATAAAGTTTTTGTTGCAGATTCAAATTTTTCAAACTCACCTCCTGTGGTATAGTGGTAACCTGATGGAAAATTGATTTCTTTTTCTAAAACAGATTGAACAAGTTTTACCGTACTCACCATATCACTTCCTCGAATGTTAAATTGTACTAAAGCATAACGATTTTGATTTTGGTGGTAGATTTGTACAGGCCCGTCTTCAATATAAATTTCTGAAAGTTCGTGTAAGGGAGCAAAACTATTTTTCCCAACCTTAACTGGTATGTTTTTGATTTGTTCTGGGTTTCCACCTACATCTGTTTTCACAACGATATCGAATCGTTTCATTCCTTCATAAACAATACCAGCAGGAACTCCCGAAGAAATGGATCCGGTAACACGACCTATATCGATGATTGATTGGTCGTATCTTGCTAACTTTTCTCTGTTGGGTTTGATCCTTAAATATTCCAATCCATACAATTGTTCGATACGTAGGTCAACGACACCGGGAATGTTTTTGATTTTTTTAGAAATTTCTTCTGCTAAAGATTTTAGTTTTGTTAAATCATCTCCAAAAATTTTGATTCCCACATCGGCTCGGATCCCAGCCATAATTTCATTGTTCCGCATTTCAATTGGTTGTGATAAACCATAAGCCACTTGTGGAGCAACTCTTTCAATGATCTCTTGTAACTTGAGTTCAAGTTCCTCTTTGTTTAGTTTCCATTCGGATCTTGGTTTCATATCCATATACATATCGGTTTTTTCTACACCCATAGGTTCAATGGCAAGTTCTGGTGATCCTGTTCTCGAAACTACTTCTGTGATTTCTGGAATTTCTTTAAGAATGGCCCTTTCTATTTTCATAGAAGATTCTAAAGATTCAGTTAACGTTGTAGATGGATACCGGCTAATTTCGATTAGGAGATTCCCTTCATCTAGTTTTGGTAAAAATTCACCCCCCAACCGAAAGAATAATATAATAGAAAGAAGAAGAATTCCAATACTGGAATAAGTGACTTTTTTAGATTCCTTTAGACAATATTCTAATTTTGGTGTATACCATTCGTGAATTTTTTGGAAAAACTTTGTTTCTCCTTCGGCAATATGCCCTCCTTTTAAAAAATAGGAAGCAAGAACGGGAATGAGTGTGAGTGTTAAGAAGAACGCGCCAAGTAAGGCAAATAAAACGGTTGTTGCCATTGGGATAAACATTTTGCCCTCAGTTCCGCTTAAAGTAAGAATTGGGATATAAACAATTCCTATGATGATTTCTCCATAAATAGTGGCCTTTCGAACTTCTATCGTTGCACTTAAAATGGTTTCTTTTTGTTCTTTGTCGGTAAGATCTCTTTTTAATTCTTTGCGTTTTAATCCCAAACGTCTGTGTGAGTTTTCAATCAAGATGACTGCACCATCTACAATAAGTCCAAAGTCAATGGCACCCATAGACATTAAATTGGCAGGCAGGTCTCGTAAAAACATAAGTGAAATAGCAAACAACATCGCTAGTGGAATCACAGAGGCAATGACAAGCCCCGATCGAAAATCACCAATCATCAGAAATAGTATAATGATGACAAGGATGGCTCCTTCTGATAAATTCCATACAATAGTGTTTAAAGTATTTTTCACCATGATCGAACGATCATAATACGGTTTGATTTTCATACCTGTGGGAAGAGTTTTTTCTATCTGAGTGATTTTTTCTTTTACGGCTGTAGTGACCTCTAGTGAATTTTCACCGAGTAACATGAGTGTTACGGCACCTACCACTTCAGACTTACCTGTTGCCGTGGCTGCACCTTTTCGTAATCTAGCTCCTTCCACAATTTTACCAATGTTACTTAAATAAATAGGGAATCCATCTCCCATTTTACCTACTTGGATTTTTTCAAAGTCAGTGATTTCTTTTAAAAGACCGTCGCTACCAACAATCAATTGTTCGCCGGATCGTTCAATATACCCACTCCCTGTGGAAATGTTGTTAGATTCAACGGCAGTTACAATTTGATTGAGTGATACACCAAGTGAAGCCGCTTTAAAGGGATCTACAATGACTTGATACTGTTTAGTTTTGCCGCCAAAACTATTGACTTCTACAATGCCGGGAACTGTTTTGAGTGCAGGATTGATATACCAATTCAAATAAGTTGTGAGTTCCATCTGAGTATGAAATTCACTCTCTAAGGTGAATTGAAATACTTCCCCAAGGCCTGTTGTGATGGGGCCAATGACTGGTTTTCCAAAAATGGCGGGAATATTTTCTGATGCTTCTGTTAATCTTTCGCTGACAAGTTGCCTACTTTTCCATAAATCAGTTCCATCTGTAAATACGGCAGTCACAAGGGAAAATCCATAGCGAGAAACGGATCTAACTTCTATTAAGTTTGGGATTCCTGTGATGGCTCTTTCTACAGGTAAGGTGATGTACTGTTCGATTTCCAAAGTAGAGAGAGAAGGGGAAGTTGTGATTACTTGGACTTGGACGTTGGTGATGTCAGGTACTGCATCTACTTTTAAGTGATTCAATGAATAAAAACCACCAAACACAAGTAATACTGTTAAAATAATAACTAAAAGGCGATTTTGTAGAGAGAATTGAACGATTTTTGTTAAAAATTCCATATTTATTCTCCACCAAACGTAGATTTGAATAAGATGGCTTTGAGTTCAAAGGCAGATTTTGTGACTATTCTTTCTCCTGGTTTGATTCCAGAAAGGATTTCCACTTGTCCATCATTCACATTTCCTATTTCGACTTCTGTCCATTGAAACTCATTCGGTTTGGTTTCAATAAATATAAACTTTCGATTTTGATAAGATTGTACTGATTCTTCAGAAACTTGTATACCTTCCTTTTGATTCACCATTAGGATGGCTTTTCCGAATAAACCAATCTTTGCTTTACGGTTTTTGTTTTTAAAAACTACCCTTGCATGAACCGTTCTCGATTCTGGGTCTACCTTTTCGCCAATATGTTCCAATGTTCCTTCAAATTCCAAATCAGGATAAGCATTCAAAATAATTTTTCCTTTATCACCTTCCGAAAGATATTTTAAATCGTTTTCAAATATTTTTGCTTGGAACCAAAGAGAAGAAAGTTCGGCAATGGTGGTTAGAATTTGATTTCCTAAAATGATGGAACCGGGAATGGCATTTCGGGAAAGAGCAAGCCCTGACCTTGGTGCAAATACAGTATATACTCCAGAAGCAGAATTATCGATCGGTAAGCCATTTGCTCGTAAGTTTTCTTCTGCCGCATTTTTTTCTGATTCAACAACTTTTAGATTTGTTTCTGCATCGATAAACTCTTGTTTTGCGGCTAAATTCATTTTAACCAATGATTGGATTCTAATTAAGTTTTGTTCGGCTGCGGTAAATTTTGACTTTGCTACTAAATAAGTTGATCTTAGTTTTGCAAGTTCTGGTGAATCGATGGTAGCTAGTTTTTGACCTTTTTTGATGGTATCACCTTCTACAAAAAAAACGGAAGTGATACGCCCTGAAATCCTTGCCGGTACATCAATGATTGCATCTGGTACTGCTTCTGTTTCACCAATCAGTTCAATTTTTGTTTGGATGGATTCTTTTTGGATGATTTCAGTTTCTATTCCTAAACTTTTCTGATTTTCTAAAGAAAGTTTTACTAAGTCTTTGGTTTCTTTTGTGGATTCTAAATCGTTATTAGTTTTACTAAACTTCCAAAAATATATGGAAGCAGAAATCAAAAGAAGGGAAAAAATTAAGATAAGTGTTTGTTTTTTCATGGTTTGACCCCTAATGAGTCGCTAGGTAATCCGAGAACACGAACAAGTTCAATTTGAGATATTTCAAATTCTGTTTTTGTGTTCAGGTAATTCAGTTTTGTTTGTAAAAGAATTCTTTGTTGGTTGATTGCATCTATAATTTTAATTTTGCCAAATCGAATTGCTTCTTGTAGATTTTTTAAATCTAATTCTGCCCGATCCATTGTTTGTGTATCATAGAATTTAATTTCTTCAGACAATGTTATGTAGTTTGTTAGAGCAAATAAAACTTCTTGTTTGATATTTCTTGAAACCGATTCCTTTAGTTCTTTGGAATTATCAATTTTTGCTGAAGCGATGATGGTCTCTCCTTCGTAGTCTCTCCAAATTGTCATTGGGAAACTGACCATACCACCAACTACTTTTTCATTGAATCCGTCATTTTGCGCAAAAGCTCCTAAACTTACGTTTGGAATTTTTTGTCGTCTTACTTCGTTTTGGCGGAGTAAAGCCAATTCTATTTCCTTTTCTGATAACATCAGTTCCGGACGCATTAACATAGCCATTTGAATCAATTCAGTTTTTTCCCGAGAAAGGTCTTTTGGTAAAATCCAATTTTGAGTTTGTATTGTATCTTTATCTAAAGGAAATCCAAGTAATACTTCCAATTCAGAATTTGTATTTTCCGAAAGTCTATGGATTTGGTTCCAGATTTTATAGATTCTAATTTCTTCCGATTCTGATAAGGATTCATCGATTCCAGGAGAAAGTCCTTCGTTCACTCTTGCTTTTGAAATTTTTTTTAATTCTTTAACTAGGTTTAAATTATCACGACTGTTTTCTTCTTCTAAATAAAGATATCGAAAACGAGTGATTTTTTTTAGTGCTTCGAATTCCAAAGACCGCCTTACAGATTCTAAACGAAAAACTTGTGCTTTAAATTCTTCGTCAGCAATTTGGACAGCAATTTCTCTTTTCCCATTAGTAAAGATCTCTTGGTTGACCATAACTTGAAAGTTATTTGCCGCATTTGGCCCAGATAGAGATACGGGTCCAGAAGATTCTCCTTTTCTTGTAGCAATATAACTACTAAAAGTCGGATTTGACGGAAAATAGTAAGAAGCAATTTTTTTCCTACCTGAGATTTCCTTTAATTTGATTTCTTCGATTCGATAGTCAGGATGTTTACTAACGATACATCGACTGAGTTCTAATATCGAATTGTCTTTTCGACAACTGTTCGTTGAAAATTCGTTAGGTTCTCCCTGTATTGGAAAAACATAAAAATGGATATAAACCAAACAAAATAGAAATACATTCCTCTGTTTGGGATAAAAAATAAAATTCATAAAACCTCCAAGTGTTTACGCAAACGAATTGCGAGTTAACTAAGTGAGGTTGTATTTAGGTGGTCGGAAAAATGTGTTTACTGTAACAAGTTGTGGAATTTGTAGTTCCGGTTGGTGGATATAAACTTTATGGAGTTGGATGAGTATGTGAGAGAGGTATAAGTCCCAAGAACAGGAAACAATAAAATTACAAGGGCAAGAGAAACAAACATGATCTGTGTGTTCCCCATCTTCAGCAAGTGAATGACCTGGATTGACACCTAAGGTATGATCCAAAAAAGCATAAGGACATCCACTTTCAGGAGAACCGATCAGTCCACAATTGACCTCATTGTCGACGATGCGTTGGTACATAAAGTTGGCAGAAAATAGAAGTACAAAGCCAAATAGAAAAAATTGGCGTAAGTATTTGGCTTTTTTCTGTCCGAGCTTCATAAGATTACTTATAGTTTGGAATTTCCTTTGCAGTTTGCAATAACTTATCTGCAATTTCTGGCACACAAATCGGAGAAACATGGCTACAATCCACATAAGTCTGGCAATTTGTATTTCCTTCGTTCAAACTTATATAACGAATATTTTTTGAATTTGGATCGATATATTGTTTAATATTTTTATTAAAAAGATCACCACCGGTGATTTTTTTTCTTATGTCTTGAAAGTAGGGGTGGATCTGCGGTTCCCAAATGACCATCGGAATATTATGTTTCTCTGCATGATCTATGATCTTACGAAAGAAATTAATTTCGGGATTCGAAATTCGGTAATTGTTTAAAAAATAAAGTTTTCGAGACTCCGCATAACCAACAATTCGATCTTGGTATTCTTTTTCGGGAAAATTATTTACATGATAACCAATGTGATCAGGTGCAAATTGTTTTTTTTCATTCATATAAGATGACAACCCGATGAAGTAATCATCATTGGCGACTCTTTTGCCTGAGGCTAAATTTTTTACCGCAAGGATTGGATTGAAATGGTAATTGTAACCTAAAAATAAAAGTCGAGCAATGATATCTCGTTTGAATTGTGGGTTCATTGCATCGTAGATGTCCAGGAGCTCATCTTCGTGTAACATAAGTTCTGCCCACTTTGTTTTGTATGTATACACATTGTTTTCATTGAACATTTCTTCTGAAAACTCTAGAAATAGAACATCAGGTTTGAATCCTGAATCTGTCATGGACTTTATGATTAAATAATATAATAAAAATTCAGATGCTTTAATGGCTGTTCTTGTTTCAAAATAAACAGGTTCTTGGATGATCGACTTGGATACTGGAATTTCTTTCCATTGGTGGAAACTTTCTGATCGAGAAGTTCCCGTAACAACTACCACCCGTTTACCACTTTTTTGGATGGTTTTATTTTCCTCCCAAATGGTTGGCATACCTAAAATTAAATTCTGGCCGGCTTTATAAGTCCTTCTGCCACTTTCGCGAATTTCAGGAATACAAATTAACTTATCTACTACAATGACTAGGAGTAAAAGTAAGAAGGGGATAAAATAAATGCGAATGTCTTTCATAAGTTCTCTTTAAAATTGGAAGTAAATGAATGTTTCCACTGGGGATTCGATTTTGATGAGAGCGAAATAAACTAAAAAGATAAGAACTGGAATGATCCAATTTACGTAAGGTTTTAGTTTGTTTGAGAAATAATTTTTGAATTCTAAAAATTGTAAAAGGTAACTAACGGCCATTAGTCCCCAAAAATCAGGACGGTATATAAACTTACCTGTTTGGTTCAATGCAGAAGACCAAAAGATATATATTTTGTTTAACGAATCAATTCGAAAGAAAGTAGCAAGGATACAAAAAATAGCAAATACCCAAAGAGCAGCCAAAATCTTTTTTCCAAAACTCATAGACTTCCGGTCCGGTTTTCCAAAAGCAATTCGTTCTATAGATAAAAAGATCCCGTGAAAAAATCCCCATAAAAAGAATGTATAAGTATTCCCATGCCATAATCCAGATAAAGACATAACAACGATGGTGTTGATATTATATCTTATTTCTGAAACTCTGTTGCCACCTAACGGAATATACAAATAATCGCGAATCCAGGTAGAGAGAGTATAATGCCATCTAGACCATAGTTCGCTAAAACTTACTGATAAAAAAGGAGATCGGAAGTTTTCAGGAATTTCGTAACCTAATAAAAAGGCAGAACCTCTTGCTAAATCTGTATAACCAGAAAAATCTCCATACACTTGAAAAGAAAAAGCAACGGTAGTTAGCAAAATAGAAATTCCGTCATAATCACCCGGATTCATATAAACAGGATTGATGATTTTAGCCAATTGGTCGGCGATTAAAACTTTTTTGACAAGTCCAGAGATGATGTGAAGGATTCCTCTTTGTAAAAAATCAACGTTAAGTTTTGCATTATCAATTTGGTCATAAAAATCGTCGTGGCGCATGATCGGGCCTGCGATGAGTTGTGGAAAAAATAAAATGAATAGTAGAAAATTCATAAACGGAGATTCGGTGAATTTTCCTCTCCATGCATCAACAATGTATGCAATCATTTGAAAGGTATAAAAACTAATAGCAAGTGGTAAAACGAATTCCGACAAAGATTGTAAGATGGGTAATGATAATTCACCTTCTTTCATCAAGTATTGGAGGTAGGTCAAAATGTACTTAAAAAAACAGAGATTGATAAGGTTGAGGCCAACACCAAGGTATAAGTATATTTTTTTTCTAGTTTTTAAAATCCCCAATACACAAAAATGAGAGATGACGATGAATGTAATAAAATGGATTAAAAAAGAACCACTCCAGTATCCATAGAATAACAGAGAGAAAATGATGAGAACGTATTTGCGAAACTGAGAAGGTAAAATCCAATAAATAGAATAACAAGCTACAAAAAAGTAAAGATAGTCAATGGAATTGAACAGCATTTTCCCTAGAATTTCTTCGATATTTTTTTCTACCAGCCATTTTACACAATCATACTTGCCTCTAAAATCAAATCCAGAAAGATCAGTCCTCATGGCGACTCAAAATATACTTTGGACACCTCATTCAAAAGAGACAAACCTATCCCGTTTTTTAGGCCATCTGGAAACTAAATTTAATAAATCATTTTCTGATTATGTTTCTTTGCATAAGTTCTCGGTAGATGAATACCAATCGTTCTGGAAAGAATGGTTATCCTATTCTGGTTTTAAGTTACATCGTGAACCGGAAAAAACAATGGAAACAGGTACCCATTTTTCAAAGTCAAGTTGGTTCCCTGGTGCCTTGTATAATTTTGCTGAAAATTTGCTTGAAGTTGGAAATCCAAATGATGTTTCTTTGGTGTTTTATTCGGAAGATGGCCAAATTCAAAGATTAACATATTCAGAATTAAAAATCGAAGTTTTAAAATTACAAAAACATTTGTATGCGCTCGGTGTAATAAAAGGGGATCGTGTTGTCGGCCTAGTTCCGAACGCACCTATATCCACCATTGGGATGTTGGCTACCACTTCGTTAGGTGCTATATGGTCTAGTGCTTCACCAGATTTTGGTGTTCGGGGAATCCTTGATAGGTTTGAACAAATCCAACCTAAAGTTTTGATTTCTGTGGAGTCTTATTTGTTTAAAGGCAAAAAAATATCCATAGTTGATAAGTTGGAAGAAGTATCAAACAAACTCACAAATGTTATTAATTCAGAATTCAAACAAACTTTAGTTTATGATTTTGTGGAACCTATCCAAGATTTTGGTAAAATCAAATTTCCATTTCATTATAAAGAAATCGGTTCTGTAAATCCAGGAGAGAAACTTACATATACTTCGATTGGTTTTTCTGATCCAGTTTATATTATGTTTTCCTCTGGAACAACAGGTCTTCCTAAGTGTATTGTCCAAGGTGGGGGAGTGCTTCTTAATCACACAAAAGAACTTTCGTTACACTGTAATTTGTCTAAACAAAATCGTTTTTTTTATTATACAACTTGTGGTTGGATGATGTGGAACTGGTCTCAGTCTGCTTTGGCATTAGGTGCCACTCTTTATCAATTTGATGGGAATCCATTCCATCCTTCCTGGGAAACTTTATGGTCAATGGCAGAGAAAGAATCCATCCAAGTTTTTGGAACGAGTGCCAAATACCTTTCTGTTTTAGAGGAAGAAAAAGTCTCCGTTCAATCCAAGTATTCATTAGTAGATTTGAAAGTGATTCTTTCTACGGGTTCACCATTACCTAACTCCGGATTTCGTTATGTGTATGAAAATATAAAAAAAGATGTGCAACTGTCTTCTATTTCCGGAGGAACAGACTTAAATGGATGTTTTGCTTTGGGAAATCCCAACTTACCAGTGTTTGAAGGTCAAATCCAATGTAAGGGTTTGGGTATGGATGTACAAGTATTCAATGATATGGGTAAGTCGGTAGAAAATGAAAAAGGTGAGCTCGTTTGTCCTACACCATTCCCTTCGATGCCACTTTCTTTTTGGAATGATGAGTCGGGTGCCAAATACAAATCTGCCTATTTTGAAACTTACGATAATATTTGGTGTCATGGTGATTTTGCATCTATCACACCAGAGAATGGACTTGTGATTTATGGTCGCTCTGATGCTACCTTGAATCCAGGTGGTGTACGGATTGGAACTGCTGATATTTACTCTGTAGTTTCAACGATTCCGGAAGTGAAAGACAGTGTGATCATTGGCCAAGAGTATAAGGATGATGTTCGTGTTATTTTGTTTGTGGTTACGGCAGATGGTGTTTCTCTAGATGATGTTTTAGTCAAAAAAATCAAAGAAAAAATCAAATTGGAAACTTCTCCGAGGCATGTTCCGGCATTAATACTTTCTGTTCCAGAAATCCCATATACTGTGAATGGGAAAAAAGTAGAAATTGCCGTCAAACAAACAGTAGCTGGTTTGGAGGTAAAAAACAAAAATGCTTTGGCAAATCCAAATTCTTTGGACTATTTTAAAAACAGAAAGGAACTGAGTGTATGAATCCAGGATTTAATATTTTTGGATTCTTGGTTTTTTATTTCTTTCTTTTCACCAATCTTTTTGCAGAAACAAATCCAACTCATCAGTACTCTTGTTTTCAAACTAACTGTATTTCTTTTGATCTTCCTTCCAGGTGGTTTCTAACCGAACGAAGATCCAATGGAATCGCAACCAAGTTTGATCATTTCAAAACCTTACCCTTAAAAGAAGAATCAGGCCGAGAAATCATTCCTGCTCTAGTGATCCTTTTTAAAGAATCAGAAAACAAACTTCCTCTCCATCCGATTATTTTTCATGCAGAGTCTCGAAGATTTAGTATGATTACAAATGTTCGTAATTCTTTCTCCTTACAGAAAATTCCTAATGTTGAAAATAGTTATAAATTTTTAGGAATATTCGGAAATTTTAAAGATAAAGAAGATATTGTTTTACAACATTATATCACAGCAACCGAAGATAAATTTGGATTCACCATTATCATTACCTGTTACGAATCTGTTTATCCACAGATAGAAAAAGATATAAGGCAATTTCTGGACAGTTTGTCCTGGTATACAAGACCTTTACCATGGAAATTTAAAAATCCAGAAGAACAGATATCAAAAGCAAAAGAATTAGAATCCAGTGCTCTCGATCGTTTGAAAACCAAAAAATCGGAAGAGATATCTCTTGCTTTAGAGGAATTAAGTGATTCTTGTGAGTTGGGATCTGCTTCTGCTTGCGAAATGTTTACTTTGTTTATGAATTTAGGAAGATAACAACGTTAAGGTTATCTTTGCATCTTTTGGATGTATTCTGCCACTGCATCAATTTCCTGTTTTCGCATATGTGCATAGGCTTTCATATAGGTTCCTGGAATTCCGTTTTTAATGGTTTTGGCTATGGCTTCTTTTGTAGATCCATAAATGTATGTAGACTTGTCTTGAAAGTTCGGAACACGCGAGTTGGATAACAAGTGTGATCTGGTTCCCCTTCCATTACCCACCATTCCATGACAGGCAGCACATCCATTTTGTACATACATCGCTTCGGGAAAAGGAACGGTCACGGCCGGAGGAGGAGGTGGTTCTTTGATTGGTGATTCATTTTCAGGCGAACAATGAGGAAAGATAAAGGAACAACAAACCAATCCTAATAAAACAAAATAAGTTTTTTTGAAAACCTTTGATTTTCCAAACTGAATCATAATAAATTATCCTAAACTTTTAGCCAATAAACCAGATCATTCGCAAAGAATTCCTGATCCAGCCAAACTTAAATTGTATTTTTGCGACAAGTAACAAAAAACAATTTCTCTGCCTGCACTGGTTAAACTAGTTTTATAATAAATGACTTCGCTGATATGGCCAGAGAAATAGTTAGTGGTTGAGGCATCAGTTCCCAAATAGACATTGTTCTGCGTAAAAGTTTGTGCCGTGTTCATTGTGAATCCATTACTGAGTCCGCTGGAAAATAATCCGAATTGGGTAGCTCCTAGGTGTTCAACGGCAATTAAATAAGGAGTGAGTGTCCCGGAAAAGATTGGACTGCTATAACCAACATCACCAAATCCTAGTTTTGTCATATGCACCCGATTGCTTTGTAAGTGGTAGGATACACCTCCAGCCGCTGATTCTAATAACGGGCCATCGGTAACATTGGTTCGGCTAAATGCCAAAAAGAAAGTGGAGTTGTTGAAGGGAAGGTCTAGGGCTGTTCCTCTATAGAGATACTGGGAACTAGCACCAATAAAGTTGACTGATGGTTTGTCATTGTAGCCCACATTGTTGTATGTAGGCGCTGCGGGTCCATTAAAAAAGGATGCCGCATTCCCACTGCGATCATGCCATGTAGTAATGGGTGTGCCGTTTCCTTGGTTTGATAAACTATCGGCACTTAGGTGGAGTCTTAAACTGCTAAGACCTAATGTAGGTGACCATGAAACCACTTGTCTCGGATCATATCCGGAGAGGGCTTGGATTTCATTTGTACTTAAAGCTCGGTTATAAATCAATACATCGTCAATGAATCCGGTAAAATTAGTGGTGAGATCGGCTCTCGTTCCAATTGTGAAGGCAGTTGGTGTTGTATTCCAAGTATTTTTAATTTGAGTATCAAGTAAAACTCCATTGTGGTATAACATCGCCAAGTCACCGTTTGTTGGCCCATGGAATACACCACAAAGTTGGTGCCATACATTTTGATGGTTATAATAATATCCTTCTACATCATTTGTATATCCTGAAAAAAGGTATTTACTCCCAACATTTGCCGTACCCAGTGAAATCATATTATCGGTACTAGCCTGACCATAACTCACCATTGTGCCGGGGTCTGTTAAATTGGATTTATAATTCACACAAATAGTACGTGGTTTTTTGATTTTAGGCAAATGGGTGTCGGTTGTGGAAATATTTATATAGTTAGTTCCATTGGTAATAATGGCGCTTGCTGCATTTCCAAATCGATCAGTAAAAAGACCTACACCCATATTGGTCACTTGGTTGCCCATTCCACTGACATCTTGGAGGTTATTATTAAAATCAAAACGAGCGACAAGGCCCACAGGAATTTGTGCAGAAATCAACCTAACTTCTTTTTGGTCGAGGGCTTTGGAATAAATTCGTAAATCAGCCATTTTACCTGCAAAATTCTGAGTTGCGAATGTCATAACTTTTCCAACATAAATACCTGTTCCTGGAGTTGTTGTGACAAGACCTGCGATATTGGACGGGCCAGCGATCACAGTTCCATTGTTGTAAACAGTTCCGACAGTTCCATCAAAGGTTCCACAAATATGCGACCATTGGTTGATAGGGATTGAGTATGTTGTAAATACTTCACCGCTTCCCAAACCTCCAAATCGAATGACATTGGATCCACCAGCATTTTTAAATAAGGAAAGAATAAACTCCGAATTGCCACCAGGAGCCCCGTAAGAAAAAATAGGTGAGTTATCATTTCCATTGACTGGATATCTTTCTGGATGCACCCAGACACAAACACTCCTTGGGTGTTGGCCCAATGGTAATCCGAGTTCTGCTCCATTCGCATAACCTGCATTATCTGCTATAAATCGAATACTAGAACCCGGACTTCTATCGCGACCTGGTGCAAATCCAGTGAAACTCCCATACATGGAAAGGGTTCCACCTACCGGGCCTGTAGGATTCAAATTCCCGTTCATTTCATATTGCATTAAGAGTTCGATGGGCCGTGAGGAATAAGAGTTTCCAACAAGGGCGGAATCAGCGTTTCGAGCCAGGTCATTCACTTCCGCTTCATTTAATACTTTGGAATAATACCGAACATCCGCAATCCGTCCTGGAAAAAAATTGGCAAGAGAAGCAACACCGATGGAAAAATCTCCCGTTGGTGCGTTGGTTGAAAATTGTTTTTGAAACACCAAATTACCGTTCATATAAATGCGGTAAACGTTGTTGTTATCCACTGTCATGGCTACGTGTGTCCATTGTCCAGGGATGACATTCATAGGAACAGGATCAAGAGGGTTCCCTCCCCTAAGGATCCCGAGTTGGTTTTCGTTCGTGATAATGAGTCCATGACCGTTGGCACTGGCTGTTCCATTATAAACAATGACCTTGGAGGAAGCAGGACTTGTTCCATCCCATTGAAACCAAGCTGTCATGGTGATGTTGTTTACTGAACCGGCAGGTAAAGGTGCAATCCCTGCGTTGCCTGTGGACGTGGCTGCGGCTCCCGTAGTTTCTCCAAATCGGCCGAGTCCAAATCCAGGACTACCCACAGCAGTGATGGTTTGGCTATTTACATAATTTTGAACGGATCCATTCAGAGGGTAATAGGCTAAGAGTCCAGAGGCATTGAGAGACCTAAGTGCATGTGCGGTTCCAAATACTAAAATATTTCCAATGTTTGCAATGTACATCGGAGAGTCGATGATTGCATTCACACCTTCCCCATCCGCAAGACCAGTCCCACCGGAACCTGCAATGGTAATCACCTCACCCGTTGCCATATGGACACGTCTGATGCGATGGTTTCCATAATCTGCTACATATAAAAAAATACCATCATGAGTAATCCCATGTGGCATCACAAAGCTGGCGTTAGTTCCTGTAGCATCAACAAATCCAGTACTGGTGTTGCCAACAAGGATTGTGGTGACACCAGTGTTTTTATGAGTTTTTGTAATGTTATGAGTTCCCAGGTTGGTTGTATAAATATAATCACCAGAAATTGTAATTCCTTCTGGTTGGTTGATATCGCCACCACTCGTGAGTGTTGAAACTTCTTTGGTTCTAAGTTTCATGATGCGGATTGCTGAATTGTTTCTGTCAGCAATGTATAGTTTGTCATCATCGAAAACAATTCCTGTAGGAGAAGCAAACCTTGCGAGTGTAGGATCTGTGGAATCCACATTGGCATTGGTCGGCGAAAGAGTTGAATTGTCTCCGGCAAATGTTTCCGTGAAACCAGAGCTAATCAAAACTCTTTTGATTCGATTTCCCGTGAACTCTGTAACATAAAGATAGGTTCCATCGGTTGTGATTCCTCTTGGAAAATTGAAAGCACTGACAGCGCCTGATCCCGCTGTATTGCCAGGAGTTCCATTTCCTACAAGGGATGTCACTGCACCTGTGCTAGGAGTGAAGATTCGAATTTTATGATTTCCTGAATCAACAATGAATCCTCTAGTTCCATCAAAAGTAATCCCACCAATACTGGAGAACGTCGCGGAGGTTCCCGTCGCATCTGTGGATCCAGCTGTAGTTTGTCCAGCTGCCGTATTCACCAGACCCCGGTAGTAATGGATCTGCAAAGGTGCTGGTTTTTTTGCGGTGATGGTATTTCCATACCGATATCCTGCAACACAGTTCACTGCCACATTGGTAATGTTAGCTCCGAGTATTGTTCCCGAATGGTTGGACTCGATGGCACAAACATATCCCGGCGGTTCTGCCGTGATGCTAATGTCATAAGCAGTTCCACTCGCAACGGGAGTGGTAAAAGAAATGGGAGTGGATGTGGAGCCACCAGGAACATTGATGGAATCGATTCCATTGGTAACAGTGAGGCCTAAAGGTAAAGGAACCGTACTTGTGATGTTCCCGCTCATGTTATACTGATTGACCGAACAGATGATGGAAACATTGCTGATGGCCGTCGAACCAACGGTTCCAGTTGCATTGCCTACACTACAAGTTTGCCAAGGGTTTTGTGGACTAGAGAGAACGGTTACAGAATAATTGGAACCAGTCGGAATGGCTGTGTTGAAGGTAAATGTTCCATTCCCCGCAATGGTCAAATCATCACCCAAATTATTTTGTAAAACAAAGGTATTCACTCCAAAAGGAATGGTAAGCATACTGATGGTTCCACCCACTGTGTACACATTGGGTTGGTAGTTTAGGTTTAAGATATCACTTCCCACATAGTTTACTTTACACATTCGCGCCTTTACATTTTGAGAAGAACCAGGAGTAGGGAAAACATAGTTCCCTGCTGTTCCCGAAGAACAAGTATTTGCCGTCATTCCACAAACGGGATCTGTGGGAGTTCCCGCGGCCCCTTCTTGGCAGACCCATGTGGTTCCTGTCGTTGTGGTCGAAAAACTCACAGTTTGGCCTGAGTTCAATAGGAAACCTGTCGCCAAACTAGGAGTTGGTGTAGCAACTTTCAAAGTGTAGGTTGAACTTACAACTTGAGATTCCACCCAACCCGTTTTACAATGGATGGCTTTGATGACACCGGAGTTTGTATCCGTGATCGGAACTGTTGATGTTGTCATTGTTCCTGTAGAACAGGTGGGATCCACTTGGCCTCCGTTTCCTAAAGTATAACGATACTCGGAACCAGGGATGAGAGTGGAGAGGGTCACCGTTCCATCATCATTAAAAACAGATCCAGTGACAGGTGAAAAATTAGCAGTAGGCAAACTACAATTCACTACGGCGGTTCCCATATCGGAAACAGTCCCTGAATGTGTGGCACCGGCGGTAATCGTACATACTTGGTTAGGTGCTGAAGTAGCCACCGCAATTTGGTAATTGGATCCACCCGGGATTGTTGCGGGAAAGGTAAAGTTTGTCACTCCTGCATTGATCGTGACTTGTTGGGATACAAAGGGAGTCCCCCCTGTATTGACCAAATCCAAAGTTACAGAATTACTGAGGATACTCGTTGTAGTTCCCCCTGGGCTCGAAACAGTCCCGCTAATGAGATAGGCATTACTACAATTGACAGGAATGGTATAAGCTCCATTGGCAATTGTGACGGAACTTGTGGAGATCGAACAAACTCCCGTGGTGATGATACCACCTGGGTTATCAATTCCAATGGAAAATGTTCCCCCACTCAAATAGGTTCCAGGAAAGGCAAAGGTTCCATCGGAAGTTACATTGATTGTGTTAGAACCATCTAACGTCAGTTTGAGTTCGTTCCCTACAGAAAGAGTACCTAAAATCCCTGTGACTTGTGCGTTTACGGGAAAGGAATTGGTATTACAATTGATAGTAGCAGGTAAGTGTGCTGCTGCCATAGTTCCTGTCGTCATTGCCGGTGTTGTGATCGTACAAGTTTGGCTTGGATTAGTGGGTTGGCTTATGATGCTAAAATTATAAGTTTCACCAGCAGGGATGGGTGGGAGAGAAAAACTTGTGGAATTGACATTGATTACGTCAGTGCCTGCACCAGTTACATTTTGTACTTGGAGCCCATTCCCCAGAATCCCTGTGACCGTTCCATAAATCAGATAAAGTGCATCTCCACAAACAATTTGGATCCCTTCTATATTTCCGTTTAACACGGTTCCTGATCCTGAAGATACAATGCATTTTTGGATGGGAGCGGAAGGTTGTGTTTTCACGGTAACGTTGTAAGGGGAACCGGATTGGATTTTTTTGGAGAAGGTATAGGATTGGTTGGTAGCGACATCCACGACATCGCCGCCATTTTCAATTTGGAGTCCGGATCCCATAAGACCTGATACACGGAAAGAAACAGAATAGGTTAAGGTGTTGGATTGTAAAAAACGAAAAGTCGTGTAGGTTTCCAAAAATGACCGATTGATACTTGGGAATTGGCAAGCAAACAGCGGTAATATGATGGAAATAATGAATATTTTCGGCAGAAATTTCATAAAGTAACGTCGATCAGAAAAAGATTTTCCTTATCTTTTGTGACTCTTTCTATTATCGAATACTTAAAGGAAAGAATCTATAAAGTCCAGATTATTTCTTTCCTTAAGTTTCTATGACTCGATTAAATTTTACAAAACCTAGTACATAGCGATAACTAGCGCATACTTTTGAGAGAGAGTTTCATTTAAAACTCTTTTATTAACAAACGTCTGTTTGGTTTAATTGAGGCCTTTCGAAGCCAAAAACTCAGGATTGAAAATTTTTGACTGGTATTTGGCTCCACTGTCACATAACACGGTGACTATGGTATGGCCTGGGCCTAAATCCTTGGCAATTTGGTAAGCGGCAGCAAGGTTTATCCCCACACTTCCGCCCATAAACAAACCATCTTTTTTTAAAACCAAATTTAAAATCCGCAGGGCTTCTTTGTCATGGATCCGTATGGCGTCGTCAGCCGGCATCCCTTCCATATTTTTGGTGATCCTACCTTGTCCAATCCCTTCGGTGATGGATGAACCTTCGATGGTGATTTGTCCTGTTTTGACAAAGGAATAAATTCCAGACCCATGGGGATCGGCAACAATGCATTTGATATTCGGATTTTTGGATTTGAAGTAGAGGCCAGTTCCCGCGTAGGTTCCCCCGGTTCCGAGGGAAGCCGTCCAAACATCGATTTTGCCTTGGGTTTGTTCCCAAATCTCAGGCCCTGTAGTTTCAAAATGAGCATTCCTATTGGCTAAGTTATCAAACTGGTTGGCCCAAACAGAATTGGGAGTTTCATTGGCAATTCGTTCCGAGACTCGTACATAGTTTCCTGGATCAGAATAGGGAACCGCAGGGACGAGGGTCACATCGGCACCTAACGTGCGTAGCATTTCAATTTTTTCTTTGGACTGGGTTTCTGGGATAACGATGACTGATTTATAACCTTTGGCATTACAAATATGAGTGAGTCCAATTCCGGTATTACCAGCAGTGCCTTCCACTACAGTGCCACCGGGCTTTAGGAGTCCCTTCCTTTCGGCATCTTCTATGATGTACAAAGCGGCTCTATCTTTGACAGACCCACCCGGATTTAAAAACTCAGCTTTGCCTAAAATCTCACATCCTGTTTCTTCACTAAGTGAATGGATGCGTATGAGTGGGGTGTTCCCAACAGTATCAATAAATCCGTTTCTAATATTTGTTTTCATGAGAATCGACTTGACTCCTTCTCTTTAGACTTTCATCTTCCTAGTCTATGTTACAAACCATTCGCCGGTGGTTCGCTCCTGCTCCGTCCATACCCAAAAAGTCCGAAAAAGAAATCCAATCTCTATATCCGAAATTTCGTTTCAGAGTCTTGGAATCAACTTTTCTTGGTTATACGACCTACTACCTAACTCGAAATAACTTCTCTCCCGTATCCAAAGAAATAGGAGAAGCGTTATCTTATTCGAAAGCAGATATAGGTGACATCCTCGCAGTGACTGCCATCACTTATGGGATTGGAAAATTTTTAATGGGAGCACTCTCCGATCGTTCCAATCCAAGAAAGTTTATGGCTGTTGGTTTGTTTCTTACCGCCATTTTGAATTTTTCATTTGGATTTGCGAATCATTATTGGATTCATCTTTTTTTATGGGGAGCCAATGGTTTAGTGCAAGGAATGGGTTGGCCACCATGTGGACGTTCACTGGGTCATTGGTATTCAGTAAGAGAACGTGGAACTACGTTTGCATTTTGGAATATTGCACATAATATTGGAGGCGGGCTTGTCGGAGTGGTTGCTTCTCATTCGGCACTGCAGTTTGGTTGGCAATATGCCTTTTTTGTTCCGGGGATCATTGCCCTTGTTGGATCAGTTTATATATTCATTCGACTTGTTGACACACCACAATCTGAGGGTCTTCCTCCTGTCGAAGTATACCGAAATGATTACCCACCAGAAGAAAAAGAAAATCACGAAGCAGAACTTTCCACCAAACAATTGATTGTTGAGCAAGTTTTACTTAACAAATACATTTGGTTATTTGCAATTATTAACTTTTTTGTTTATATCATTCGTTATAGTTTGATCGATTGGGGCCCCACTTACTTAAAAGAAACAAAAGGGGCTGATCTTTTGGGTGGTGGATATTCCACACTCATTTTAGAATTTGGAGGAATTGGTTCCACAATCCTTATGGGCTGGGTATCCGATAAATTCGATGGGAGAAGGGGAATGGTAAGTTTACTTTGTATCATTCCTATTTTCTTTGCCTTTCTTGGAATTTTATGGAATCCACCCGGCAATATTATGATTGATTATATACTATTTGGTTTGATCGGACTTTTTATTTATCCACCTGTTATGTTGTTAGGTGTTGCTGGGATGGATTTTACTTCTAAAAAAGCGGTAGGTACTGCCGCGGGTTTTATTGGTCTTTTTGGATCTCTTGGACGAACAGCTCAAGGCAAAGGTCTTGCCATCCTTGCTACCAATTACTCTTGGGATGTGGCTCTCGGTGCCATTTTGGTATCAACATTGATTGCCATCTTACTTCTTGTTTTCAGTTGGAATTTACGACCACGTGGGTAAATAAATTGACTAAATCAAAAAAATAGATAGGATATTTAACTTATGACACTCGGCAAAAAAATTTCTATAGGAATCATTGGCCTTATCGCCATCCCACTCATTGTTGCACTCTTTCTACCTACGGGGTACCAGGTGGAACGTACCATCGATATAGCCAAACCAGCTTCCGATGTATTTGATTATATTCGTATGTTAAAGAATCAAGACCAGTATAGTGTTTGGGCCAAAAAAGATCCGAGTATGAAGAAAATTTATACAGGAGTAGACGGCTCTGTTGGTTTTATTTCTCGTTGGGAAAGTATGGATAACGAAGTGGGAACGGGCGAACAGGAAATCAAAATGATCAACGTGGATGCCCTTGAGATGCAAACGGAACTTCGGTTCATCGAACCAATGGAAGCTACCGAAAAAAGTTATATGAAGGTCTCTTCATTGGACCAAAAAAAATCCAAAGTCATTTGGGGTTTTGAAGGTTCTATACCTTATCCCTCCAATTTGATTTGCCTTTTTATGAATTTTGAAGAATTAATTGGAAAAGACTTTGAAGAGGGACTATCCAACCTTAAAGTTGTCTTAGAAAAATAAGGATATTCATTTCTATTGAACAAACAAAATATCTATTGGCAATTATACCAAGATGATCCAATTCTAAAACCCGGATTCCCATCCCCAATTTTGGCGGATCCGAGTTTTTTATTTCCTGAAAATTGTCCCGACGGCCTTTGGCACCTCTTTGCACACAATGTATTGGGAGTGCAAGAATTCCTCTCCGAAGATGGGATTCAATGGAAAAAAAGAAAAACTGTGGTGTGGAATGCCATGCGTCCCTTTATCTTTTTTGAAGACGGAACTTACTATCTCTATTACGAAAAATATAAATTTTTACATATCCTAATGTCTTGGTTTCCTTATCGGAAATGGAAGTCTCATATAGAAGTGCGAACGAGCAAAGACTTGAAGTCTTGGTCTTCTCCGAAAACTGTCATTTCACCAAAATTTCCTTTCCATAAAGATCCAAAATTTGGAGACTCAGTCAGTAATCCATGTTTGGTGAAGTTTGGCAAAAAGTACAGAATGTACTTTTCTTCTTCCTTGGTTTATATTCCTGATTGTGGTTTTTGTGAACCTAAACATATCACTGTAGCCGAATCCGAATCCCCACTCGGACCATTTTCTTATTTCTCAGATCCCATCCTTTCTCCCAATGAGATGGATCCATTTTGTAATCTCGGTGCAGGTTCCTTAAAGGTGATTGAATGGAAAGGTCGTTACCTTGGATTTCAAAATGGAATTTTTTGGAATCCAGTGAGGAAGGAATCTTGTTCTGCCATTCTCTTTTTACAAAGCGATGATGGTCTTAATTTTGAACGAATCAACCAAACACCGATTCTTGGGCCAACAGGACGAGGATGGAAGGCAAGCCATGTTTATGCTTGTGATGTAAAGTATTCGGAAGCCGAAAAAATCTTTATCCTGTATTTTAATGCGAGAGACAAGGCACATTGGTCCAAAGGAAAAGAAGCCATTGGTCTTTTTGTGGGTAAGGTGGAAGAATCAAATCTTTCTACTAAGAAATCCAACAAACAAATTCAAAAAAAGAAACCCAATCCAAAAAAGAAAATAGCAAAGCCAAAATCCAAAGTGGTTAAGTCTAAACGTAAATGACAAATTCACTCAAAGGACATTCCAAAGATTTAGGAGACAATTTCGTCATCCGCCGCGTTCTTCCTGCGATGGAAAAACGTTCGGTGGGACCTTTTGTTTTTTTTGATCACTTTGGCCCAGTGCCAGTTGTTACAGGTGAAGAACTTGTGGTTCGTGCCCATCCTCATATTGGTCTTGCTACCATTACTTTTTTATACGACGGGGTCATCACTCACCGGGATAGTTTAAAAGTGGAAATGGACATTCGTCCCAATGAAACCAATTGGATGGTGGCAGGTTCTGGAATCGTACACAGTGAACGCTCCAAATTTGATCCCAAATATGAAATATTAGAAGGTATACAAACATGGATTGCTCTTCCAAAAGAAAAAGAAGAAATAGATCCTAGTTTTGAACATTTTTCAGAAAAAGAAATGCCCGTTTTATCCAAAGATGGTTTGGTGTTTCGTCTGTTAGGTGGTAGTTTCCTTGGATTACAATCCCCGGCAACAGTCCATTCCCCTTTGTTTTATGCTGACATCGAAATCAAACCAGAAGCAGGTGAGGTAGATTGGATTCTGTCTGACAAAGAAGAGGCTGGACTCTACGTTTCTCGTGGTTCTATCGAATCCAATGGAGAATCCTACGCGGTAGGATCTATGGTTTTGTTTGAAAAAGGTTCAACTGTAAAATTTAAAGCCAAACAAAACAGCCGTTTGATGTTACTAGGAGGGGAACCCTTAACAGAAAAAAGAAATATATTTTGGAACTTTGTTTCTACAAGACAAGAAACAATTGAAAAAGCAAAGGAAAGATGGGCAAAAGATGAATTTCCAAAAGTTCCAGGAGAAACCGATCGAATTCCTTTGCCCAACTAAAGGGTAAAGATCGATTTTTATTTCAGATCATCTGCGGCTTTTTTGTATTCTTCCGCTTCCGCTCGAAATTCTTTTGCAAGGCTCAGGCAATGTTCTTTAAACTTTGCTTGGCTGATTGCTTTTCCACCATTGTTCCCTGCCATTTTTTCGTGTCTTACTGCATTGGCTTCCTTCTCTTTCGCAATTGAATTTAAGTAGGAACGTGCTGCCTGTTTACTTTCTGGAGAATTTGCCTCTTTAATCATCAAGTTTTCCAGTTCAGACAAAGCAAATACAGATGTAGATGCTAACACGAGTAATAGGGAAATAATTTTTTTCATAGTAACCTCTCTGGTGACTATTATACCAATTTTACCAGATTGTCAATAGGGTCGGTTATTGATATTTTACGTGATCCAAACCAGCTGACATAAAAGCCAGTTTGGTTCCAGTTTCGGCAAAGGCAGAAATGGTTTCTGAAAAACCAGAAGCTGTGATCATAAATGACTCGTTAGGGCCCACCAACTTTTGTAATTCAGGAAAATAAACCGATCCAGAAATTGTATAAAAAATTCCAAACGTGACAGGGTCGCATAACGGTGAAAAGTTGAAATTTTGTGCTTGGTTAAACTCCCAAGATTCCAATCGAAACTTGTCATTAGAGGTAAAAAGATATCTTGGAAAAGGATGGTAAGTGATGAGTTCTTTGATTTTTTTTTCAGTACCATCAGAGTTTTGAAAATTCAAAACCGCCAGCGCTTTTTCTAAATGGAGTTCTCTTGGATTACCATCATCACCCAACCTACCATAATCATACACTCTATAAGTAGAATCGGAAGACTGTTGGACTTCTAAAAGGAGAACTCCTCCTCCGATAGCATGAATGGTACCAGGATTTAATAAAAAAACATCTCCTGGTTTGACCTTCCATTTCCGAAGGACAGTTTCTCCGAGATTTTGTTTTACAAGTGATTCGTATTCTTCGCGGGTTGTGTTTGTATCAAATCCAACAACGAGTTCTGCTCCTGGATCTGCGGACAAAACGTACCAACATTCTTTTTTGCCATTGGATTTAGGGTCATATTTGAGTGCATAATCATCGTCTGGATGTACTTGGACGGAAAGTTTTTCTTTGGCATCAATGACTTTGACAAGTAAAGGGAGGCTAGACTTGGCAAAAGGTTTGCCTATTACTTCATTTGGTGCTTTTCGTATAAGATCTGTTAGTGGTGAATTTTGAAACTCAGGATTTTGGATGGGAGAAATGTCTGATCCGTAAACGGAAACTTCCCAAGACTCACCGATTTGTCCTTCTGGAATGTTTCGACCGAGTTTTGTTTGGAACTTTCGGCCTCCCCAAATTTTTTCCTTATAGATAGGGTTTAGAAATAGGACTTTGGGAATCTTTTCCATCGATTTCCTTTTTAGACGGCACTCCTAACCCGTAAAGGGATATTTTTGTGAACCAAGAGTTTCACCCTTAGGTATTTTTTCTTAAAATGGGTAAAGGAGTCAGGTCGGAATTTGGAGAGATCAAACTCAAAAACCTTTCCATGGATTAGGGCCGATCTTGGAAATTCTACCTTTAGATTTTTGTATCCTTTGTAACTTCCTCTTCCACTGCAGGCAGGACAATGTGGGTCACCACCCATACAATCGCGGCAAACTATTCTCACCGTGAGCGGGATGACAGCAATCACAGGTCTTATAATTTCTGATTCTTTTAAATCAATGATCAAATCATAATCAATTCCTGTAACTTTGCGTCTATCTTTGTTGCGGAAACCTTTTCGCATTAACCCGCGTTTGGCGAGTTCCAAAATTCCTGTTGTGAATCGGACACGAGAAACTGGTAGGACTACTGGATGTTCTTCGAGTTTACGTTTTAAAAATTCACGTGCGTAGTTTTTTTTGAATTCTTCATCATACAACTTTCGTCCTTCACCGCTCAAGGTTTGGTAAGCAGAGTATAGACTTTGGAATTTAGAATAGGAGCCAGTGAAGGGGTTGTCTGGATGGAATTGTTTCACCAGATGACGGAAAGAGGATTTAATCTCTTCCGTCGTGGCTCCAAAAGGAATCTCTAGGACTTCGTAAAGGTTGGTAGGTTGCTGTGGTGGTATGGAAAAACTCATGCCACCCTCATTGGATTATGGTTCTTGGAAATCTCCACTGACGGATACTTCCATAACGGATTCAGAAACCATTCTAGTTTCCAAACTACCTTTTGCTTGGATGTATCTGTCAATGGTTCTTGCAACTTCACGGAGTCTATCTCGGTAAGCGGTTGCTAAACGTAATCTTTCCCATGGGCTTTGGATTTTCTCTAATTCGAAGTTCAGAGTGTTGTCATCAGCATTTGTCACCGTGCGAACAGAAAGAACAAGTCCCTTCACTCCACCAGATGTATTGTTTTTCAATTCACGGTAAGTGGTCACGGGGTCTTTGCCTTTTTCAGTCAGTGATTTTCTGGACCAAAAGGAAATTTCATCTAATGAGAATCCACCGCCTTCTGCTCCGCCACCACCTTTCAATTTCATAACAAAACGACTATGTAATACATAACGTGGTTCGAATGGGAGGTGGATTTCCCTTGCATTGGTGACTTGGCCATAACGACTGTCTTTGATTTTCTTTTCGAAACTTAGGAATTTCACCTTATCGTTGATGACAGCATGGTAATCATCGACTTCTTTTCCGATTCTTTCAATCTTCTGCTGTTGTTTGGCGTTATAAGGAATGAGAGCAATGCTTCCATCCGGGTTTAACTTTTTAGAATCTGCTTGGCTTACAGGTTCATTTTTTTCATCCGCGGCCATTAGACCAACGGTGAGTAGAAAGGATAAAATTAGGACAAACGAGATGCGCATACGAACTCCCAGATAGTAGACTCTATATATATTTTCGACTTTTGAAATGAAATCATTAATTTGTTAAAAATAAGGTTGATAAAAAACGCAAAAACCCGATCCTTGCGGAAGGTCTCCCATGGAAATAAATCTAAAAAAAAATGCAGACGCCTATGTGATCAGCATTTCTGGAAGTTTGGACATTTACACTTCCCTGGATTTTAAAAACTTCCTGGAAACCAATGTTCCCACCCAACCGACTGAAAATCTACATGTCATCATCAATTTAGAGAAACTCAATTACATTGATTCCTCTGGAATTGGAATGCTCATCAAACAGTTGAATTATGTCCAAGAACTGAAGGGAAAATTCTCCATTGCCAATATGAAACCGGCGATTGAGAAGGTTTTTAAAGTGGCAGGCCTAACTAGTTACTTCCAAACCATTGGTGAAGACGAATACCGCGAAAAATACGCAGTTTAGTCGTTTCTAATCCTCTCTCGTCAGTCGATTTTCCAAAACAAAGGCATCCCAAACCCCCCAGAACCGTCCCAGTGAGTTATTGCTAGGAACCAGGTCTACATAGATCTTTCCGTCAGGATATTCCGATGGCTCTAGAGAAATTTCGACGGGATTGGGAAAACTTTGGTTTCTGTCCGCATAAATAGAAAGTTTGGGCCTTCCATTCACAAGGATGTTTAGTTTTCTCGGTTTGAATTTGGAACCTTTTAAGGGTCTGTAACGAGTTATGTCTAAATAGAGATAAACTGTAGATTTCGAAACAACGGATTTTTCCAAAAGGAAATGAAGCCCTGTTTCTGGAACCATCCGACAAATGTAATCTTGGAGTCCGAGGTGGGGTGCATCTGGTTCCAATTCGTAGGATTGGTAAATGGCCCAGGTTTTTAATTCAGGGTAGGTGGCAATGTCTTCGGGGAGTAAACCTTCTTCCAATCCAAATTCCTGTTTGGGAATGATCGAGTCGGATGCGAACACAGAAACCAAGTTTGATAAAAAGATTGCCGTAAGGAGAAGGATTCGTAGTTTCAATGGAAGCACCTAGTACAAGTATCGGATTACGAGACAAGTCCCCCTTTGAAAATTATTCGCTCTTTAGAATTGATCCAAAACGAGTTTCGAAATGGCTCCTCTTTGACTCTCGGCAACTTTGATGGAATCCATGTGGGCCATCAGACCTTACTCCTTCGTACTGTGGAGAAGGCCAAGGAACTGGGTTTACCTTCGGTAGTCGTAACATACTTTCCCAACCCTTCTGTGGTTCTTGGTAAAAAACCTAATTTTAAATATCTATCTTCGGAAAAGGAAAAAGAAGAACTCATTCGCGGGTTTGGGATCGACTATTTACTTGTTTTGGATTTTACCTTGGAACTATCTAAAATGTCAGCAGAAGATTTTTTAGAAAAAATCATGATCCAAACTTTGAACGCCAAACATATTGTGATCGGTTATAATCATTTTTTTGGAGCACAGCGTCGTGGTAATTTTACGTTACTCGATTCCAATAAATCTAAATATAGTTATGCGGTTGAACTAAAAGAAGCTGTTTTAAAAAAAGAAAGCAAAATCTCTTCTTCTCTCATCCGTGGATTTTTGGAAAAAGGGGAAATGGAGGAGGCTAAAATCCTTCTCGGTAGAAATTATCATATCACAGGGATTGTTTTCGAAGGTGCCAAACGAGGAAGGACCATTGGATTTCCTACAGCAAATATAAAAGTCCCCGAAGATAAACTTCTTCCCTCGATTGGAGTTTACGCTTGTTTTGCGAAGTTTGATGGAAAAGATCATAAAGGAATGGTGAACATTGGCCACAATCCGACTTTTGATGGTTTGGGACTCCATATAGAAGTGAATGTTTTTGATTTTGATGGTGATTTGTATGGGAAAGAAGTCGAATTAGAAATTGTTCATAAAATTCGAGAGGAAAAAAAGTTTAGTGGTTTGGATGAGTTAAAAGACCAGCTAACAAAAGATAGAACCACTGCTGTTGAAATTTTAGATTTTCACTAAGTGGTATAATTTTCCTTTTCGTTTGATTTTTCCTAAAATTTGCCCATTGGTAGAATCTTTCTCCAATAAACCTTCTAAGGATGTTTTGGAAACCGCCCAATCTTCTTTCAGTTCATCAAAATAAAATCCAAATTCTTTTTTAGAACTGTCCTTCATCAGAATTACATTTTTTTGTTTTTTTTCGCCTTCTTCCATCAACACAAAACCAGGCCCAGGGAATAAGGGTACGGATTTATCTTTTATCCGTAATTGTTTTTTAAAGGCGGGAATATCTCGTAGGATACGATAACTCTTTTTAGGAATTAAAAAGTTTACACCTTCTAACACATAACAGATAAAAATCATTTTTCCGTTTAGGTTTTTTGAAAGGGTTGGTGTTTGTTTTTTGTCGGAGATACGATTTGCGATCCGGGTGATTCGATTTTTTAATGCAGAATCTAAAAATTCTATTTTGTCTTCCGATTTAATTTTATCTAAAATATGAAAGAGTGAATCAAACTCTTTCTGTTTGTATTCGTTTTTGATTTGGAACTTATGAAGTTCTGTATTTAGGCGTCGGCTTCTTTGTAAAAAATAAGGAGATTCGTTAGATTCGGAAAGTTGGATCAACTTTTCTGAGTAACCCAAAATGTTTGTGAGGTGGTCTTTTGATTCTCTTTCCAGTTCTTCCAGACGGATCAATTCATTTTCTAATTTGATTTTGATCTGAAAGAACTCTTCTGCCCCCAATACTTTTTTGGTTGGTTTCATGGCGGTGTTTAGTTTGCAAACTTACGTTTTTTAATGGAAAGAATGATTCCCACAGCAGTCATTGCCATCACCAAATGCGATCCACCATAACTCATAAATGTGAGTGGAACACCTGTTACCGGGAGAAGGCCAATCACAATCCCCACGTTGATAGCAATGTGGAAAAATATCATAGCCACAATTCCCGCTGCAAGGAGTGAGCCAAACCTGTCCTTACTTTCAAAACTAATTTGTAAACCTCGGAGTGGGATCGACATTAGGAAAAATAATAATAACACACTACCAAAAAATCCTGTTTGTTCGGCCCAGGATGCAAAAATAAAATCTGTTCCCGATTCGGGAACATGGGGAACTCTTCCTTCCGTCATCTCTCCATGAAAAAGTCCCTTTCCAAAAACCTTTCCCGATCCAACCGCTGGTTTGGAGGCTCTGAGTTGGTATCCCGCACCTTGTTTGAATTGGTCAGGATTTAAAAAAGCAGTGAGACGAATGACTTGGTTTTCACGAAATGGAATGGATTTGTGAACGGCAATGGCCGAGAGGATGGAAAGTCCCAAAATTCCAATTGTGATATAGTAGTTTCTAAGATGTTTCGAACCACGAGCAATTCGGATAAAAATCATCACCAAACTAATCAAAGCCAGTGTTCCACCGAGACCAAACATAAAGGCTTCGTTGGATAGAATTTTATATCCGACACTCGCATATTCATCTTTGACTATTTCTGCCGCTTCGCGGATCATCTGGAGATTTTTTGGATTTTCAATTCCAGGTAAGGTGAGACCAGAAACTTTTTTTCCATCTAAAATTAACCAAATTTTACCTTGGAGTTGGTTCACAAGCGAAACCAATTCTACTTTGTTATCTTTGCGAAGTAAATCGATGAGTGGTTGGATGAGTGTTAGCTGAGAGTAAGCAAGATACATGGGAACCATGAGTGATATTCCACCGAAGGTAAGTAAAGATCCAACATGTAAAATATCTGCTCCACCTAAGTACAACATGGTGAATAACATAGGTAAAAATGAAACAGCAGTTCCAAAGTCTGGTTGTAAAATGATGAAAAGCATTGGCACCAAACAAATGATAAATGGTATGATGAGTACCGTAATTTTGTGCATTTCCTTTTCTTTCAAAACCAAATATTGACCGAGAAGGATCACTGTGGCTAGTTTTGAAAACTCGGAGGCTTGGAGAGTGATGGGTCCAAGTTTTAACCAAGAACGAGCACCACGTCCAGAAGGAAGGTATCCAATTCCTGGAATTAGAGTGAGGACAAGTAAAACAATAGAAAAAATATAAATGAAGAGGGCATAAGAACCTATCAACTGGTAGTTGATCCTCGACATAAACCACATGGAGATGAGTCCCACAAAAACAAAGGTGAACTGTTTGTACCAGCGCCCAAGTCCATCTGCTGTATTAGCTTCCTGGGTGTATAAGGTCAGAACTCCTGCCATTGCCACGAGGACAACAGAGATGATGAGAAAAAAATCGAGTTTTTCTGTATTACGATCAGCCATTAAAATGCCTCTTGTTCAACGGGTGCTTCTTCTTCCATGGTTTTGGCACGTGATCTATCTGTTCTTGGGAAAGATCCTGGTGGAAAAGCCGCTTTAAATACTTCACGGGCCGCAGGAGCCGCAGAGGCCGCACCGCCAACACCATATTCTACGAATGCAGCAACTAATATCTGTTTTTCGGGCGGTGCATTGACAGGTGCATATCCAATAAACCAAGCATGGTTGGAGGAAGATGCTCCTCTTCTTCTCGTTTGTGCAGTTCCCGTTTTACCTGCAATTTCTGGTAATGTTGGTGAGTTGAGAACACCAGATGCTGTTCCAGAATAACCAACTAAATACAATCCTTCTTTGAGGGCTTCCACAGTAGAACGTTTGAGAGGAATGTCTCGTAGAATTGTAGGTTCTGTTTTTTGGATGAGAGAGTTATCAAGGGGGCTTCTAATTTCAGAAACCACATAAGGTTTGTAAATTTTTCCATTGTTGACAACAGCCATATAAAACAAAGCCATCTCAATAGGAGTGACAGAAATAAATCCCTGTCCAATGGAGAGGTTGACTGTATCTCCATCAAACCATTTGTTCCCATAAGTTCGTTTTTTCCAATCGGAACTGGGAATAAAACCAGTTGCTTCTCCGGGAAGATCAATTCCTGATTTTTTGTCTAAACCAAATAACCGTGAGTAGGCGAGAATAGGTTCTGCACCTAATTTGTATCCTAATTGGTAAAAGTATACAGAGTTAGATTTTTCTAAAGCTTGGGCAAGATTGAGTTCCCCATGGTTTTTTTTGTCCCAGTTATAGAATACTTGGTCAGGTACACCTTTGAAGGTTGACTTCAGAGTGAAGTTTGCCGGACAAGAAAACGTTTGTTTGGGATCAAAATTGATTTTATGTTCACTTTCCATGGCCGCAAGACCCACTAGGGTTTTGAAAGTAGATGCCGGTGGGAACCTGGATTGGATTGCTAAATTTAAAAAACCACCATTGTTTGTGACACGAGTGAAGTGGTTGGAACGATCTAATTTATTTTTTCCAGAAAGGATATTGGGATCGTAAGAAGGATTGGATGCCATTGCCAAAACTTCCCCTGTGGTTGCTTTGATCGCAAGGACCGTTCCTCGAACACCTTTTAGCGCACGATAGGCGGCAATCTGCATATCACGATCGATAGTTAAAATTAAATTGTTTCCAGGGACAGAATGTTCGATGACACGTTCTTCTTCGATATTTCCTTCTGTGTTTCTTTTTTGGATACGAAATCCATCTTGTCCACGAAGGGTTGTGTCATAAAGAGATTCAATCCCACCTTTACCGATGAGTTGGTAGGTTTTAATTTCTTTTTCTTGTAAGTCACTTGTGGTTGGTTTTCCTACATAACCAGTCACATGCGAAAGTGCAGGCCCCATGTGGTAAACCCGTGCTGGTGAAGAAACTAAATAAACATATCTGTTGATATTATCCAAAACAAGAATTCGTTCTTGTTGTTCGCGTGAGATTCCTTCTAAAAGTACAAAAGGTTCTCTCGAACGAATTTTTTTGATCATCCTAGAGTCTTGGAGTTCTTTTTCGTAATAAACGATGGGGATGGAAAGGGCTTCACAGAATTTGTAAATAAAATCCTTCACCTTTCTGGGATCGTTTTTGAGCAAACTTGTATTCAGAATGACATCAAGGGAGGCAGAGTTAGAAACCAATGGTTGGCTTGTTTCCGGAGTGAGAAAATTACGATCAAAAATATTTCCACGGTCTGCGGGAATGGACTCACTTCTACGGACAAAACGTTCGGCTTTTAACGAGTTCTCACTGCCTTGGACAATTTGTAAATTGAACAATTGAAGGATGTATGCAGTGAGTGTGAACACCACCATCCCCGTAAAAAAATACAATCGTTTGCGGAAACTTGTTTCTAAGCGAAACTCCGATGCCGACTGGCTCATTGCCTCACCTCATCTGCATCCAATCGGAATGCCCAAGAGAATAAAAAGAATAATGCCGGTCCAATGAATGCGTTGTACAGGGACACATACAAAAAGGAATAACTTTGGTTGGAATGAAAGAACATCAAAAATAATAAATAGGTGATGATCCTGGAAACAAGTGTGAATCCAAGTATATAAATGGTAATGGAGATATAGTTCTCTGTATAAGAACTTCGCATCACTTTTCCAACAATGTATCCAATGATGGCATAAGAAAAGGAATGAAGTCCTATTTTATAATAAACAATATTGTCTCCACCAATTTCACCACCTAGCGCGGTATCGGTGAGAAGCCCACCAAAAAATCCTAACCATAATCCATAGAGAGGGCCTTTTCTTAGGGCAAAAAAGACAACAAAGATCACCATAAAGTCAGGTCGGATTGCATTTCCTAATTCAAATACGTTGGATCCATTCAAAAAATGGGAGAGTAATAATCCGATGATGATAAATAGTTTATCTAAAATCATGGTGTCACCTCCTTAGGGCCTTCTTGTGTGGAAGGTGTGGATGGGGCAGTTGGAGTGGAATCAGGTACATTTGTATTCACAGATGGTTTTGTGTATTGAGGAGTTCCGAAAGTAGAAGGAAAGTTACCCTGTCTTTTTTCTGGTTCTTTTCCTTTTTTATTATAATCTTTTTCTTTAGGAAAATCGATTTCACCAAAATAAGGGCCATCAATTTGAATTGTTTTTTCGGCAGGCCATTCTTCTCGCCATTTTTCAGGTTGTTTCTTTAAAACAATTACGTGTAAAAGTTTGTCAAACTCAACAAACGGACGTAAGATGGCCGTTTTAAAGGATCCATTTCTTGGGCCTTCTTCAATGATGGTTCCAACAGGAATTCCCGATGGGAAAACTCCTGATCCACCCGAACTAAACACTGCCTTTCCAATTTTACTAAATCCTTCTGTAAACATTGTGCTCGCGGAGGTTGGTGGTGGATTTGGGCCCATAGGAAAGTTACCTATGGCTTTTGGATCAATCACAATCCCTGCATCAATATAATCCAACAAAACATCGGTTCCGCGACCACTGTTTCCATTGAGTGATGCCCAGAGGTTGGTTCCTGGAATTGACACTCCCATGGAGAAGTTGGAATTGATGATGGGTTGGATGACGGCAGATCCTTTAGAAACAGCGATGATTTTACCAACAAGCGCTTCGGTAAATTTACCTTTTTCGTCCAGTGATCTCGCCACAACCGGCATATAAGGTTTGATCCCTTCTTCGGAACCTTTGTTGATGATGATGGTTCTGTAAATTGCGTTCAAACGAACACTCAGCACTTCTGCTCTGACAGAAGGATAATCGATATGTAGAGGAAAGTTCAACTCTTGTCTGAGGATTGCATTTTCTGCCTTCAACCTTTCCACATCTTTGGAAAGCTGGCGGTATTCTTCCATAACGTTCAAACAAGAATCGCGCTCTTCTCTGACTCGTTCGAAGGATTCGAGTTTGTTATAACTACTTTTGATAAGGGTTCCAAAGGAATCAAAGGATCCGGAAAAAAAGTCGCCTACACCCTGAAAGCTGGCAATCCCTCTTACCATGAAGTTGCCGTTCCAAATTAGGGAAGTAAAGGAAAACAGGAATACGAAGAGTAGGGAAAACAATTCGTCATTTTGATTGATGCGATTCCACTTCATGGACTTATGTCACATTAATTTTATTGGAAAGAATCTTTCAAGCGCGAATCGAATTTGGTCAATTTTTCAATTCGCTAAGGGTTTCGGTGGAAGTACAGAGAGGTCGGGATCTCCCACCTGGCCTCTCCTCGAATGGTTTGGAGCCCTTTTGGGTTTCGAAAAACGGTGACTTGAACGTTTGTCGCCCTTGGTAGGGCAGCTCCGTGGAGTCCTAATTTGAGTCGGACTTCTCCGAGGCTAGGATCAACCACTTGTGCGAAATAAGTTTTTGTCCCCAGCTGCACAATGGCAAATTCTCGCAGGCTAAACAGCGGCCTTGGGTCATTTGCCGTCCCCAAGAATTTTGAGACCAGGGAAAGGAAGGCAGGAAAGTCTTTTGCATCCAGAGAAGATGTATAACTCAGCAAATGTTGACGGAGGTATTCTTTTGCGTGGTTGTGTGCGAGTAACACGCGGTGGCGTCTGTCCAGTTGGGTGTAGAAGGATTGGAGGAGGTTTCGTTCCTCTCTGTTGCAGCCGGCACGGAATGCCAATCTGTCGAGACGTTTGCTATGCATTCGGATTAGTTCGATTCGATGAGTGAGGTAGGCACTCATCCGAAAGGAAAGATAAAAAAATAAAACGAGAAGGACAAGTTGTAACAGGGCAAATTGGGGATCACCCTTCCAAATCCAAACTGGTTTTTCTGGAAACATTGGAGATTAGACGAATGGAAGTCAGTTTTTGTGCTTTCTATATAGGCGTATGATAAAGTAACTAGGAGTTAGATGGATGGCAGCTAACAATGGAATTCTCTAAAATCAACAAGAATCACCTTGCCATCGTCATAGTCTATTGGATTGGATTTTCTATTGGAACAATATCGCACACTGTAGACATTGCAACCATGGTTTTTTTGGGTTATTCCTTTGCTCCTCTTCCATTCAATATTTTTTGGACTTTGTTAGTTGTTTTCGACCCACTTGTCATTCTATTTTTTTTTCTGAGATTCCAATATGCAATTTCTCTGGCTGTCATCATAATGATTTTTGATATTTCCATTAACCTGGTTTATGGTTTTATCACCAAAAACAATCCAATTTTGTTCGGATTGATCACACAAATTCCCTTTGGGTGTTTTGTATTTATGACAGCAAATTATTTGTTCCCATACCAATCGATGAAGGATTTTTTGTATCCAAAATGTAACTGAAGATTTTTTTCTCGGTTAACCAAGGTTTTAAGAAGGGATTTTGTTTTTTAAAAAATAGTAGAATCTCTACAAAAAATTCTATCAAAATAAAATAATAATCTAAAAATTTGAAAAAGAGACCATCGCATAACAATGGAAAGCTAAATTTCCTGATCCTAACACCTCTTTGGAGGTCAGGTTTTCGGAAATTTTGCCAAACCGAATTTGTTAGGCCAGGTAATTCTGTTTGTGAATTAATTTAATGTATCCGAAATCATTTTTACTCATTTGTTTATTTTTTTTCAATTGTTCCTTTTTTTCCAATGATTCATATTATATAGATGGCCCGAACACAATCAGTAAAGAAGACGCAGAAAAAAAAATAGCAAAAACAATATTCCTTAAAACTGTTAGTTGCGGATATAACGCGGCCCGAGCCACTGCCATTTCAGAATTAGGGAATGAAGAAATCGAACCTCAGCCTTTCTTTCAAATTGGCGGTGGTTCCAACTCACATTCCATCATTTATGATTCTAACGCATTAGACCATTGTTTAAAATCAATCATACTTATGCCTTGCCCTAGTAATGGGATCGAAACGAATGCGGGTGATGAAGAGTATGTAAAAACACTTGTTTTTACTCGTTACCAATCCTGTACGTTTCAGCCGATCGATAATTGGGAAATTAATGAAATGATGAAAGGAAGATTATAATGGAAAACAAAAATCAGGTTTCTATCCAAATTCTTTCAAAGTGGTATTCGTTTGTTGCTGTTATTGTATGGATATTGAATGATTTGTATTTCAAATCTATATTTCATAATGATTTAACTGGTAAAATAAGCGATATTATCGGATTATTTTATACTCCCATTCTACTCACAGCTTTCATCATCTTATTTTGTAATTATAAAGATTATAGAATCAAAGAATCAAAAATTTTATTTATTACAATGGTTTTGGTTGGAATTACATTTGTTTTTTTAAACTTAAATCAAAAAACCAACGATTTATTAACTAAATACGTATGGTTTTTTATTCCTTCGAAAGGAATTGCTGATCGAACAGATCTATATTGTTTGTTAGTTTACATTCCTTTGGGTTTTGTTTTTAATCATTTCCAAAATCGTCGCTCGGAAAAACAATTTAAAGTATTAAAATATTTAACACCTATCTTTGTTAGTTTTGCTATGATCAATACATCTTCTACTGATAACTCAGATAACGATATGAGTAGATTATTTCTTTTTACGATTCTTGCAGATACAAATGATAAAATCGTAGTTCTGACTCCCCAAGATGGCGAAACATTCCAAAAATCACAAACGATAAACTTCAATTGGTCTTATAAAAACTATTATGGAATTACGGAGCCATCATTCTATGATCAGGAAAACGGCTGTGGGGTAACACAACAACTATTTGAATTAAAAAATTATACCACCGGAAAATTTCAAAATTATGTAGTGCAAATTGCAAATAACGAAGCATTTTCTCCTATAACGGCGGAAATTAATTCAAACGGAATGGAAAAAAAAGCGGCTGGGCAAATCAATAACTCTGGCACTTATTACTATAAAATTGCGTTACAATATAAAAATAAAGATGGCTGTTCTAATGCCAATTTTCTAATTTTTTTACCTCAGCCGGTTAAGAAAATATTGATTCTTGATTGACCAGTTATTTTTAGAATGCGAAAAGCGCGGTCGGTTGATCGGTAAAGGTTGTGCCACCAAACAAATCCGAGGTGCCCTTACCTCAATCCATCAAATCTACTTCTTCGAAATTTTGTGTTTGGTGGCGAAACATCCAAAGTTTATCACTTGAATAAAAATTGATAAAGGCATCACGCATTTCAAATTGATAAACGCCACGAAGTAATAAGTTTTCTTCGAATTGGGTTTCTGATGGTAAATCGATCACAATCATTCTGCGTGTGGTTGTGATGGCAACTTTGTCATAGAGGTTTGCAAAGGAACGAATGATCTCTTGTTCTAGACTAATGGTTTCCCAATGATTTGTATAACTATTAAACAAATACAATTTTCTTTCGCTCATAACGAGAGCTGCTTTGTGGCCCATAGCAACGCGGTAACGTTCCTCTCCAAAATGATGTCCTTTTTCCCATTCAGAGCTTGAGTTGCTAACACCGAGTAAATTTTTATTTGTTACTAAAATACAAAGATCCCCATAACACTGAGAATGCCAAATATGTTCGCCTCGAGTGGAATAGGAAATTTCTTGCCCATCCGATAAAAATGCCTTATAAGAAAGATGACCTTCTACAAAGTTTAAAGTAGTTTGTATGTAAGGATAAGCTGTGCGGTCTGTGACGCGACTTTCAAAAGTAGTCACGTGGCTTTGGACAGGTGGTGGTGCGTTGAGAATTCGATTGGCCTCGGGTGTCAGTTGGCGAAGAGGTGTGAGGCGAGTGTCTTGATGACCTTGTCTAGGCTCGTTCCCATCATTTCTTGGATTGGCCACAACATACCAGCTTGTAAACATAAATCCGACCAAAATGAAACGAATCATCACATATAACAGATTTCGCATATTGAATTGCCTATTGGTAATAGAATCTCAGACGGTGTCTTCGGACAACCATTTCTCCGTCTTAGACGGTGAATAGTTTTGGAGGGTGGAAAGAAGATCCTTTGCAGTTTCTAGAACTTGTACGAGGGCCGCATTTTCTTTTTTTAAAAATCCAGAACTTACCATATTTTGTATGAGCGTTAGGAGGGGATTGTAAAATCCCAGCCAATTGAGAATGATGATTGGTTTGTGGTGTAGACCTAACTGAGACCAGGTGACTACTTCAAAAAATTCTTCCATGGTTCCAAACCCACCTGGTAATACGACAAAAGCATCTGACAAATCAAACATCTTGAGTTTTCTTTCATGCATACTGTCCACAAGGATGAGTTGGTTGAGTTTGTTATGTTCGATTTCTTTCTTTTTTAGAAATTTTGGTAAAACACCTGTGACTGATCCGTTTTTGGATAAACATCCGTTGGCAACAGCTCCCATTAGACCAACACTTGCTCCTCCATATACCAATCCAATTTGGTGTGTTCCTAAATATTCACCTAACTCAAATGCTGCGTTCATATAATAAGGATCTTGTCCAGGTGAAGACCCACAATATACGGCGATATTTTTAAATTGTGTCATTGATAAAATCCAAGATATTAGACATCAGTAAACTTTGTAACTAATACTTCATTTTACAAATCCATAAATTTCTTTTGCCGGAAATTCCCATTCTGGAGTTTTTAAGGATTGGTTTTGAGGAACTTCAAACCATGGTGAGTATTGGCTATCTGATTTCAGAATGTGCATTTCTTGGGAAGGCATATAACTTTGTGCAAGAAGAAATAAAGTTTGCCCATCTTTTCCAGTGACTTGGTCTACAATCAAAACCACATGTCCAGGAGAACCAGCTTCTATCCAAACATCTCCTGGTTTTAATTCACCAATTTGTTTTTTCTTCAGTTCTGATTTTAGAGATATCGTTCCCGCATAACTATAAATAAATCTTAAGTATTCTTCGAATACATCGCGACCCGTTCCCTTTTTGAATTTTCCCGTTTTCCATTTGGTTTTGTTTCCGTTGACCTGGACTCTCTCACCCTTAGTAAAACGAGAAAATCCAACTTCCATTCCGTTACTGATCTTAAATTGGATTTTGTCATATTCTTTTAAGGAATAAAAATATTCTGCCCTTAGTTTCATCACTGCATCAGCACATTGGATAAGGTCGTCTCTCAGTAGTGGAAAATCCAAAACAGCAACATGGACTTGGTTTGTTTTTTTTCGGCCATCAAAAAGAAGGACGGGGCTACCTTGCGGTTTTAAGGGAAGATTTTGTAGATAAGTCGCAAAACTTCCATTCGGATAAGATACTCGCTTGAAATTGTTAGGTGGCGGAAAACGTTCCGTAATGGAGTCTGCAAATGAGTTTTGAATGGTAAAAAAGAAAATGGCAAAAACAAACCAAATGGTAAATTTACGGTTTTGGATTTGGTTTTGATTCAAAATAGCGAGAGCGGATTTCATTTTGTTTAGACTTGTTTCATTTTGTAATCACTAACTTGATTGATTCTTCAAGCCATGCCTCTTTGGCATCGCTGAAGGAAACTTGTTTGGTAACAATTTTTTCTGGGGTAAATACACCAGATAGAATGTAAGGGTAAAGTGCTTCCATCGAATCTTTGGATTCCACTCGGCCCAAGTGGATTTCGACACCTTGGTTGTACATTTCTAAATATGGGATTTGCCACTCGTTCGTCCAAAAGATAGAGGCTGAACTAAAAATAGCATTTCTTCCCAAGGAACGAACAGCAAAATCCCATCCCGCTTTGTGTGCAGAAGCATCACATACCAAATCATATTTTTTTGTTGGTTTGGGGAAACTGGTGAAATGTTCCACAGAAATTCCCAAAGATTCAGCCAATTGGATTCGCATAGAATCTGTATCAACATAGACCACTTCGGCTTTTTTTGTTTGGTGGAGAAATAAAGCTGTATAAAGTCCAATACTTCCCGCAAGTCCACCCACAACGAGAACCTTAGGATCTTTTTTTTGATGCAAAAATCTGCCTGCTAGTTTCCAAACTTCTGCAATGTTATCACTTAGGCTTGCGATCCCAACGGGGTTTATTTTAGGATTTATCGGAAATAACATTTGTTTGGCGAATGGAATTTTGATTTCATCAGCAATGGCCCCACCAAAAGAATGAGCGCCAGGTGGCATCCCATACCCAGAAGTGTAAGGTATAGATTCGCAGGAATTGGAATGGTGATTCAGGCAAGCGGGACAGGATCCGCAAGAAATTTGAAAGGTGCTTGCCACCGTCATTCCCACTGGATATAAATCCGTCAAATCTTCGGAAACAGTTTTAATTTTACCAACAAACTCGTGTCCTACGGGGAAGGGAGCACGAAATAAAGTTTCGCCACGAAGGATGGGTAAATCCAAATCACAACGAGCAATGGAAATGGGTTCCACAATGACTTGGTTCTTGCCAGTGACCGTGAGTGGTTCTACTTCTTCCCATTCTAAAATTCCTTTTTTACGAAACATCAATCGACGCATATCACCCTCTGTATACCGATTGGTCTATTTTGTTTTGGTTCAAAAAATAAAACAACTAGAATTGTTTAAACCAATCGGGAACTTTTGGAAGTTCTGATTCGTACCAAGTCCAATCTCCGAGTACGGTTGTGATTGGTTTATCCGAATCCAAAGCCAACTGTAAACCCCGGCCCAAATCTTTTCGTTCCGTCGGACGATAGGGAGTATTAAACCCAGATTGAAATGATTCTTTTTCATGTTCCCAAGCATAGTGGAGAAAAAAATCCATAAACTTTTGGTCAGAGGTTTCAAATCGTCTTTTTAATGTTAGTAGGTTAGGGTCATTTGTTTTTTTCATTGTTCGTTGGAGGACAATAGAGATTCCCCGGACACTTTTTGAAAAAAATGTACCTGCTCGAACAATCTTTCTTTTTTTCGGATTTTCCAATGCCCAAAGATCCGCTTTGTATTTGGCAACTCCCATAGATCCGTAAAAAGACAAAGTATGACTGAGCCAATAAAACGCTGAATAGGCGACCGAAACCTCTGGTTTTAAAGTTTTTTCCAATTGCAAAAGTGGATACAAACAAATCCCGAGAGTGTCTTCAATTTGTTTGGGACTACTCTCAGCAATCGGGAAACCCACTTCACCGAGTGCCGGTGTGTAGACTAGTGCTTTGAATTCGGGAGAAATATTTTGGGATTTGAGGTCTGCCAAAATCTTTTCGGCGAGTCCTGGCTCGGCCTTTTTGTCAAAAAATGTAAGATCTGCATTCGACACTGGTTCATTTGTTGTAGTTGATGTTATGATATAGGCAGAAGGATCCTTCTCTTTGAGAGATTTGATGGCACTTTGGCCAGCTTCCCCCGAACCTCCGATGACCAAATATTGATTTTGTCTCATGAATTCCTGCCTGAATGGTTAGAAGATTTGAATTTTCGATTGATCCGTCAAAACTCTCCTGTTTTATTTATCGGAACAAGCGAAATATGAAAACGATCTTATCCTGTTCTAATTGTTTTAGTGGCCATTCTGTTTCTACTTCCAAATTGGAGGGAAAAAAAGGGAAATACCGCTGTAAAAAATGTTCTACTTGGAACCATTTTGATTATCATGTTCACACCAAATCGGAAAACACCGACTCACTTGTGTTATTTGACCTTCATTTTAAAGATCAAATACCTGAACACAAACTCCAAGGCCAAATTTTTGGAAGATATACAACCGATTTTATTACAGATTGGTCGAACGAAGAATTGGTTTTTTTAAAAGATGAAGAAGGAACCGAAAATGACGTCAGAATTTCAATTTCAGGATTACCGGAATTATCCAGATTAAAAAACTTACTTTTTGATATCACAACAGAATCACCTTCTAAAACTTTAAGTATCATTATCAATCAAAATGTAAATGTGTCGCAAGTTCGATTGTCAATCACAGTGGTTTCATTAGATGACCATTCTGTTTCAGGAAAATTGTATTTAGCTATCGCTGATGAATGGAATACCTTATTACATGGAAGTTTTACGGCCACTCATATCTATAAAATTCAATTTGATGAACATGGTGATCCTGATAAAAAAATTCCAGAATTTATCTCAAATGAATTATCTGCAAAAATTTATGCCCTCTCCGGAAATATTTTGGCATTACAAGAAATTTTTTCCTTATTAGACGATGAACATAAAGATGAATTATTAACTCTAGTAATGTATCATTGGCCGGAAAATCAAAATACAGTTTCCGAGGTTCATTTTAAAGAAGAGAACTTACAAGTTGTATTCCAACTCAGCCAAAAGAAATTAAATGAGACCTTAATCTATTTACTCTCCAACCAAGTGGTTCCTAATTTGAATCATTGGAAACTTATCCATGAAGTAGTTTGTCATTCGGAAATGGAACCTTTGTTCATTCCACTTTTGAAACATAAATTTCCAGAAGGATATGAAAACCACTTAGGTTCTAGTTTGGAATCCAAAAACGATGACAAAACTTTGGACTGGCTAGATGGTGATGATGTTTATCTTTTGGATTCTTTTGTTCGCACTGTTGGTTCTTTGGATTATGTAATCAACGATTCTATTCGTAATCCTCTCGGTTTTTCTCTTTTACAAGAATCATTTGCCCGTGCCAGATATAAGTCCTCTATGCGACTTCTGGAAAGAGGAGCAGACCCCAACCATTTAGACGCAAATGGAGAAACGGCAATCTTCAAGTTGTGCCAAGATAGTACTTTGCGTTTACAAGAAAAAACGGCTCTTATGGATGAACTCATTCGCAGAGGAGCCAAAGTGAATATTCAGTCGGTGAATGGGATGACTCCTTTGCATTGGTGTTCCGTTTTTGGAGAGCCAAGTTTAGCAAAGAGACTCATCACTGCCGGTGTGGACATTCATACATCAGATAACAGTGGTAGTACGGCACTTCATGAAGCCTGTAAATTTGGAAATTCAGCGGTTCTTGCTTTGTTATTGGAGTCTGGTGCTAAATCCAATGCAAAAACATTGGATGAAAAAACAGGTAGAGACCTTGCCTTTGAAAATTTAGAAATTGCTGAATTGGAAGGAGATGAGGAGAAAAAGAACAGATGCCAACGAGTTCTTTCTCTCCTGGATGTTTACGGTGGTTAGGTTGTTTTTCCCTTTTTGATTGTAGTTTTTATAACAAAACGTAAGACCAAATACAAAACAAAACCGGCTGGCCCAAAGTAAAATGTTAGAGCTAAAACGGGGATCAGTAGGAAACGATTGATCCCTTCTTTGATACTGTCCTCTACTTCCCAAGTTCCAAGAAACAAATCAAACGCCAGGTAATGAACCCATCCTCCGAGTAAAAAAAAGTCGTTCGCAAATAACGATCTAACTGATTCCAAACTAGAAAAATCACCGTTTGCCTCTCCATTTCCAATGAGGATGGCAAAAATATAAACTCCGCCAAGGAGTAATCCAGATATAAAAACTCTTAAAGGACGAATCACTTTTGTTTGGTTTGGTGAAAGAATTAAAATCAACCAAGAAAGAAGTGTAATGCCGTTGGCAATTTTAAAAATTAAGGAAGGGTTCATACAGTGGCCTCATGTGAAAATATTTTTGGTTGTATCACTAATTTGAAAAGACAAAGGAAAACGATCACTATCGAAATTCCATAAATACTTGTGTAAACTGGATTTATATAAAATACAGATTCACCATTTAATGTTTGGATCACCATCACCACATTCATTAGTAATAATACAATCCCTGTGGTTCGAACAAGTAGTAGGTTCTGAATGGAATTTCTTTTTCCCATTAAAAAAGCTGCTAGAAAAACAAAAATCTGCATTACATGCATTCCAAAAAAATGAGGGACACGCATATCTCCAATTTTTGTACTCCAACCAAAAAATATGATTCCTTTCCCTGGATCACCCGTACCAAAATTATGTGTGCCGCTCGCTTGAAAGATTCCTTGTTTGATGGATTCCATTTGATCAGGGCGAGGTGAAGTCATAAAAAACGCAATGATCATGGCAAAACCGGCAATGCCTAGTCCCCAAACAAGGCTTTCTTTGACAGATTGAAAAATGGATTCCTTTTTAAAAATTTGGTAACCAATCCAAAGATGGAAGACCCAAAAGATGGAAATACTTGTCCCCATTACTGAATAAACAATTTGGTTCCAAGTAGTTGTAATATTGAAGTGACTCGCCTCTCCGCGTGCTGCCTGTAAGGTGATAAAAAAAATTTCAATGGCAGAAGTGACGGTTAATACCATTTGGATTTTCTGTTGGTGTTTCCAATCTTTTAAAAAGGTAAAAATCACCCAAACAGTAGTGAAAGAATACAAACCCACGGACAGGGTAAATTTCAGGGGTTTGGTCCATACACTTGTCCCTAAAAGGGTTCTTGTGTCGAGGAATAGGAGGGGGAGGATGGCAACTGTGAGTACTGCCATAACCATCCCATTCCAAAAAAGTGGTTGTTTTCTGTAGTTGGCAAATTCCATAATGTAGACAGTGTAAATATGAGTGTATACTCTGTCAACATGCAAAGTATACATTGTAAACATTTTTTAATATGAAACTAGCCAAAAAAAAACAATCCCGTCCGAAAGCAAATTCTGACACCTCTGCAAAATCAAGTGGGTACCACCATGGAAACCTTAGGGAGGAAGTTTTAGAACATTCTAGAAAGGTTTTAGAATCAAAAGGTGTCTCTTCTCTCAGTTTAAGAGATATCGCCAATGATTTGGGTGTGAGCCATACCGCCCCCTACAGACATTTTCCTAAAAAAATGGACCTTCTGCAAGCTTTGGTAACGGAAGGATTTCGAGAATTGACAGAAGGGATGGAGAGGGCCTGGAACCACTCTGATGATCCATTGGAAAAGGTGAAAATGGCAGGTGTGGAATATATTTTTCTTCTCTTAAAAAATCCGAGAAGGACTGAACTCATGTTTGGTGGAGAAATTTATGTTTCGGGAGATCCAATTTCTGATGATTTACGAGAGTGTGGCAAACTTGCCTATTTAGGGATGTTTAAAATTGTAGAGTTTGGCCAAAAGTCTTTGAAATTAAAAAACTCAGTTCCCACTGCCACATTGATGATGAGTTTTTGGAGTGGTGTGCACGGCTTTGCCGTACTAAACGAACGAAAATGGAAACAAATTAAATCCACTGCAGACGAAGCTATCTTTCGTAAAGAAGTGGATCAAATTTTAGAGATTATGATTGAGGGAACCCGTCTGTGAAATAAATGACGTGGCTGGTAATGGTAGTTACTTCCCCTTCGGATTCAAATGAAACTTCCATTTCTACTGGATAATCTTTTAAAACCATAATGAGACCAATACCAGATCGATGGGGATCATTTTCGTTGGTTTCTAATTTTTCAATATACAAACTTTCTAAATTGTCAGTGGAGAAAATTTCTTTTAGACTCTCCTCATAAGCGGTGACATTGGATTCATTTGTTTTGTTACTGACAAAGATTTCAAAAGTTTTACCTCTATGAATGAGTGAAATTTCAATATCTGCCTTTTTATCGTAAGAATATTTGGCAGCATTTTCCAAAAGTTCGTTAAACACCGTTGAGATGGAATTCACAATATCGGAGTTTTTCATGTCCATCGATTCAGAAGGGACATTGGGTAAAAACGAGAATCCGTAAAAATAACCAATAAAATCAGAAAGGATCCCAATACGGCGCCAATAACGCATTAAATCCAAAGGTTTTAAATGGATTTGGATTTTGGATTCAGGTTCCCTGTTGATACTGTTTTTGGATTTAAAATTGCCGTACTTTCGCATAGTCGTAGTTCAACTAAGGAATCTAGACGATTTATCGTAATGCGGCAAGCGCTTTTTCTAATGCATATTGCATTAATCGGCGTTCTTCGGGATTTGTGCTCAGTTTATCAAAATGGAGTGGTTTGAGAAGGAAACCTTCATTATCGAATTTTAAAAAAGGATTTTCTTTTTTCTCTTGGTCGTTTTTTAAACTGATCACCTGAAAGGTTTCTATCGGTGTGTGGACACCTTTGACAACAATCTCACCTTTTGGTTTGGTATCGATGAATTCGTCTATCAGTGATTTGGTTGCGTTGGATATGAGGATTTCCCCAGCATCTGAGGCATGTTCCAACCGAGAGGCCACGTTGACTGGCCCACCAATGATGGTATAATCCATCCTTTCGTTGGTTCCAAAGTTCCCAACCGTCACATAACCAGTATTGATCCCAATTCTGCAAGTTAGGTTGTGGTTGATTCCTGATTTTCGCCAGTATTCATCTAACGCAGGCAAACTATCTCGCATTTCAATGGCCATCTTAACACAGTTTAACGCATGTGTTTTATCATTTTCGAAACTAGGTGCTCCGAAAAAAATCATGATCGCATCTCCAATGAATTTATCAATGGTTCCACCATATTTGATGGCAATACTCGACATCACATCTAAATATTTGTTCAGACAGTCCGAAAGAATTTCTGGTTCAATGGAATCTGTGATGGTTGTAAATCCGACAATATCAGAAAAAAATATAGTGAGTTTTCGTCTTTGGTGTGATATGGAAGTTTCTCCTTCGCTACCACCAGTCACCATTTCATAAAGTTGAGGAGATAAATAACGACGCATACGATCCAAATACATTTGGATCGTTTTGTTATTTTCTAGGAGTTCGTTTTCGATTTCTGTCGAATGGTCAATGATGTTTTGGTAAAGGACTTCTAATTCTGCATATTTTGCGCGTTCTTCCTCCAACATTGTTTCATTGTCCATATAGTATCCGTTATCCTCTTTTTCTCATAATCATAATGGTGATGTCATCATAAACTTCCATTCCATCAATGAAAACGTAAATGTCCTTAAAGATTGCATCTAAAATAGCATCAGTTGTTTCTAGTGCGATATGTTTTTCTAAAGATTCGATGAGACGGTGAGAGCCAAATTGTTCTCTTTTTGAGTTTTCTGCTTCCGTGGCTCCATCTGTATATAAAAGAATGATATCTTTTGGATTGAGATGGATTGGTTTTTCATGGATAAATTCATCGATAGATTCTGTTAAACCAACTAACATACCATTGTCGACAGTATCAATGATTTCGGTTTTTTTAGTGGCATGGCGATAAACCATAATGGTTTCGTGTTGTCCTGCGGTAGTAAACACACCATTTTTATAAGAAAACAAGGATAAGGTAAGGTTACGAATGTCATTCATACGCACATGAATGTTCGAAAATAGAATGGAGTTGATGGAACGAAGTGATTCTCGTAACGAAATCACTTTTGAACGTAATGTTGTGATAAACGCAGACTGCGTCATAAGCATCACAACTCCGGAGGCAAGACCATGATCGGTTACGTCACCAATTCCAATATAAACTGTTCCATCTTCGTGGTGGACAACATCATAATAGTCTCCTCCCACTTCATTGGCCGAATCCATTCTCGCTGAAATTTCTAATTCTTGGATTTCTTTTAATTCTTCATTACGGGGAAGTACCATGGCTTGGATTTGCCTTGCTACATCTAACTCCATACCGAGACGCATATTCTCTTCTAAGATGGCTTGTTTTTCTGTATTAAAAATTAAGTCAGCTTGTTCTTGAGTTGTTCGCGAAGTATTGAGAATGGCATAAAGGATCAGCCCCCCTGTAACAATCATGTATAGAAGGATGAGAAAAATTCCCATAGGAACAGCACTGACTAAAAAGAAGGTGCTATTTTTTTCTAAGAATGTTGGTTTGAGAAACTCTGATAGTTCAATGAGTTTTGCATTGAAACTTGTCATCTCTGGATAGAAGTAAATGGTCAGTGATGCATACTCAACGATGAGAACAATGACAGCAAAGATGATAGTCTTAGTATTATTACGTATGGAAGCCAGTGCTATCAGGATGAAAAATACATAAATCATCGGCGCTGCATAAACAAGGCTTGGATTTTTTTGAGAATATGCAGTATACCCTGTAACGAATGTAAGGAGAGTGATTTCTAAAAAGGAAGATAGAAACTTAAAGATATTGAGATACTTTCCCGATTTCTTTAAGGAATACAGAACAACAAAGTTATAACAGAGGAGAACTAGGATGGCAGAAATCTGGTAGTAGAACTCGATTCGGGGGCGACCAGAAAGAAGGCCTAAGGTGGCAAAAATAACCAAAAATCCTAGGAAGAAGAATCGGAACCGGGTCGCAAAGGTTTCGGCACGGAATTCTCCTTGGTAGGCAATCTCTTTAAGTTGTTTCTTGTAATAGTCCGAGAGGACGAATCGATTTTCGTTGGAAGGAGATTGCGGCATAGAGTAAAGGTTTCTTTCTATATATTTCGTGCAACAGAATGCGGAAAATTAGCTTATAAAGTCATACATTTTGCATAAATTGCAAATGATTTTTCATTTTTTTAAGGGGGAAGACTAGGATGAGTCAGATCAGAGTACATTTGGCAACAACAGAGGAAGATCGTAATAAAATCTACCACCTCCGATATGATATTTATGTTCAAGAAATGAACAGAGTCCAAGAGTATGCTGACCATTCCGCAAAAATGATCAAAGAGCCCTTTGATGAGACGGGTCATCTTTTTCTCGCAGAAACGGAAGAAGGCGAGTGTATTGGGACAGTTCGTATCAATTTCCGAAAAGATGGAATTTTGGAATGTGAAGAATTATATGAGATGGATCTTTTCCGCCCCTTTTATCCGGACAAAGTTTCTATGTCGACCAAACTCATGGTCAAACGTGAATATAGACACACTGCTGCTGCCAGTATGCTCTGCATGAAAATTTATGAACATGCCAGGGAAAATGGGATCGTCATCGATTTTATTGATACCAATCCTCATTTAGTTCGATTGTACAACCAAGTGGGTTATCGAATGTACAAAAAGAACATCCACCATCCTGAATATGGGATTGTGATTCCCATGGTTTTTTTACTGGATGATAACGAGTATTTAAAACAAATTCATTCACCATTTCTTCGTTTGGCGAAACGTTTCCCTGCCGGAACGGAACTTGCTCATTTGTTTGAAACAAATTTTACTGATTATAAAGACATACGCCCTCTCTTCTCTATGGATGGAGATGATGTTTGGCAAAATATTGTTCATGACATGATGCTCCCTCCTAGTCAGTTCCTCTCTTTTCTAAGAGGGTTTTCTGAAGAGGAATCAAAGAAGTTACTTTCCATGTTGGATTTAATTGATTATGAAGATGGGGACATTGTGTTCCACCAAAACCAAGAAAGCCAAGGTCTCTTTTGTGTTTTAGAGGGAAGTGTGGAAGTGATTGTCAATAGGGATGATGGGGTTCGTTCTACCATTTCCATTTTAAACCAAGGGGAAATTTTTGGAGAATTGGGATTTGTTTCTAAGTCCAACCGCAATGCAGATATCATTGTTCGCGATCATGCTAAACTACTGATCCTTACACCAAACGAATTCCAAAAATTAGAAATCCAAAGTCCGACCTTAGCAATCAAACTACTTACGAATTTGTTTGTGATTTTAGCTCAGAGATTCAATGAAATGTCCCGCCGCATGCTCGAATTTAGAAGGTTGTACGAGATGGGCGGAAGGTAATAAAAATAAGGATTTTGTGGTTTAGGAAATTTCCAAAACCACTTGGTCCCAAAGTTTTTTGAAGTTGGAGAGAGATTTTGACTGCCAAGAAACGTTTAAGGATCCTTGGATTTTGATTTGGTAAGCAGCACTTTTCCTAGAATCAATAATGAACATAGAGAGGGTAGTGATCCCCGAACTGTTTACAAATTGTAACTCTCTAAAGTCCATAGTCAGAAGCGAACCTTGGCAAAGTTTCGCAACATCTCTTAAAAATAATTTTATGGGTTCATAAGCGGGTAAGTTCTGCAATCGGATGGAACCTGTGAATTTGACAGTCTTAGTGGCTTCGTCGTATTGAATATTGTAATCTAAGTCTTTGATTTCCATGAAGCTTCGCCTATTATATCTCTTCTACGTTGATAATTGCTCTTACCGTGATTTCATGAGTATCGGCATCGACCTCATGGAAACTATAACCAAAACGTACCGGGTAGTCCTTTAACATCATAAGTAGACCCAAACCTGATTTGGTATCGCCGTCTTCTTTGGTTTCGAGTGTAGAAAAATACATCTCCTCCACGTTCTCCGACAAGAGTTTATTTACAAAAATCTCAAAACTATCTCGTAAGGTTTTTGACGCCACATTTAAAACATCAATCCTTAAAAGATTTCCATATTGTTTCAATTCTACATTGATTCTACCTTCTCTTGCTTTTGAGAATTTAGAAGCATTTTCAAGAAGTTCGTTAATGATGGTAGAGAGGGAATTAGCTTTGGTTTCACTGGCTTCATAACAATAGGAATAAAATCCAGCTACAAAGTTTGCAGTAAGTCCGCAACGTCTCCAATACGTAGTCATATCGATTGGTTGGAAGATCAATCGAAGTTGGCCATCAGCAGGCAAATTTTCTGGAATGATGTGGTATTCCCCGATAATGATGGGTGATTTTTGATTCAATTTTGCCTCCGTTTATTTTTGGTACAAATGTGTTTCAAGATTGATCGTGAATTTCACACGATTGGACATATAATCGGACTGAAGTTTGGAATACAAATCTTGCATTCCTTCTGGATGCCCCATAAAGGACATCATAGACCAACCGGTCATCATTCCCAAATGAATTTTTGGGTAATCCACGACGGGTTTGTCATCATTACCATCATTGGACGCAATAAAATCTGTTCTTGCAGCTAGTTTGAATCCAAGGTTTTCCATAATTCCCGGAACTTTTTCCATCACATACCTGTCTGCTGGGTGGATGGTGGCGTGTTTGGCAACCATATCCAAAAGCACTTGTGGGCCGGTGAAGGATTTATCGTTCGGGCAGTGGATGAGAACCTTTCCACCCGGTTTTAAAACTCGGTAGAATTCTTTTAGAGCTTTTTCTGGTTCTTTGATATGAATGAGAACCATAGAATTAAAAATAAAATCAAAATGGTTGTCTGGATAATCCAGAGCGCGAACATCGGAGACCTTCCAGTCTACTTTTGGATGGCCTAGTTTACAATACTGCACCATTTCTTCCGAAATATCGCAGGCAGACCAACGAACGTTAGGATTTTTTTTCATTAAGAAACTAGTGAGTACACCAGGTCCTGCCCCAGCATCCAAAGCAAGGCCAGATTCCTTTTCAAAGGAAATGGAATCCAAAAAAGGATCTAGGAGGAGTTTGAGGAGATTTGCCTGTGCAGACAATCTCGGCATCTCATCCTGGATGGATATTTTTTGTGTGTATAGGTTTTCGCTCAAAGTTGATACGCGCTAAGATGTGGTTCTAAAAAAAGAAACCTTTTTTAAGGATTGGTCAACTGAAATACAGGTCGGTTTTTTAGGTTTTTTTTAGTAGAACCGCGAAGACGGTATGAATTTGACATAATGACTTAAAAAAATCATTGGAGTTCTCGTGCCACGACTCCATCAATATCGCTTCCATTGTAACTTCCGGGCGGCCAAGGGAATTTGTTCCCCGTGGCGGGATTATTTACATTGCTTGCGGAAGTAATTTTTATAAACTTAATTCCGTTTAGTTTGATATTGTTTGCTAGGGTTGTGTCACAACCTATATCATTTGGGTCGGCCGGGTCTAAATTGTCCAAATCAAACCCATCACCACCACCTAACAAAAAGGAACCACCGGTATTGATAAAAAGATCCTCACTGGAGAATGGTTTTGTGGTCATATTATAGTAAACCGGTCTAAGTCCAGCAAATCGAGTCCAACTATCAACTAAGTTCACATTGGCCCCCGAGTAACTGGGGTTAAAACCACAATAATTAGTTCCATCGATAGAAACTTGAACTACGGAAGGATCCATAGCGTACGTATTCGAATCATCGGAAATCCGGAAACTATTGTCATAAACCACAAAGTCCAAATCCGAAACATTTTTTACGGTTCGGCCACCCCAACTGAGAACCATGGTGGCACCAGCCCCAGTAATGTCCAAAGCATAGACATCTAGAGACCCCGCAAGTTCACCAGCTCCACAAATTCCATTCACCGCTTTTGTAGAATCGGAAAACGCAGAAACGGCTGCACTGGCACTAACAACGGTTGTTGCAATGAGTATATCACTTGGTAATGGAGATTTGGGACAATTACTGGCACTGGCCGCCGCATTCAGTAAAGGGATTAATGCAGCAAGATTCTCCTCACCAGAAGCAGAGGAAGATTTTTTACATGAGGAGAAGGATACAATGAACAAGAGAAACAAAAGACATAATGTTTTTGATTTCAATGATTTTTGCATCGCATCTCCCATATTAAGAAACTATTCCTTAAAGTCCAGTCCAAGTTGAATTCAAATCTTTGAATTATGGTTTATACTTTTTTGTCATATCTAGAAAAAGCAGAAGCGCCACAACCGGAACTACCTGGATTAGTTTTAGTGGATGTATCTGCTTGGGCTTTGGCTTCATCATATGTTTTCCCAAATGCAACAGTACAAACCCAATAAGAATTATTTTTATCTGTGTTTTTGAAAAAGAATACTTTGTTGTATTTCCCTTTGTTTGTATCACCGGCAAAACATCCACCGTTGTTTTCTGGGTTTTGAGTGATGAAACTTCCTTCTGCGTTGTTGAATTCAATGATGATATAACAACCTGAATACCCACCAAATCCAGAACTATCCTCAAGTTGCACTCCTTTTTGTCCAAATTTGGCAGAGAAGGTAGTGAGTGTATTTGAAGTAGTTCCACTTCCTGTAAAACTATTCCACATACCATTTAATGCAAAATCTTTGGTTGATTCGGCTGATTGACCAGCTAACAAACCAATGAGTAGATTGTTATTTGCATCTGTTTCAGAAACTTGTTTTTCTGTTTGGCAAGCGATAAAATTTGAAAGTAAAATCAAAGAAAGGATAGTGGTTTTGATTGTTCTTTTCATAGAAGTCTCCTAATGTTTAAGTTTTTAGGGGACTCCAAACCAAAAACAAACAAATGATTGTTAGATTCTAATAAATCTATATCGAACTAAAAATTTGTCTGTAATGGTTTCGGGTGCCCCGATTCCTTCGGGGCCCCTTATCCAAATGGAAGGCATTTGGAATCAGTGTGTAAAGTTCCTTTACCACGAGGTAAACTTTACGGGGAAGATCTGGCTCACCAAACTTTGGTTTGGATTACAGTTGCGGGTCAGCACAGGAATTTCACCTGTTTCCTCCCTGAAGGTAATTTCAAGGTCTTGAGAGCCAGGTTTTTTGTCAAATGTAAAGAACTGCCTTGTATTTTGCAGAAAATCATTACAATTTGATTTTTTTTTAAGATTCTAAACTGGAGAGACAAATTTACTCAGTGAATTTTGCAACCAACTGAGATCAACTTGTTCTAACGAAGTAGAGGGATTATATGTTTTACGTTTTAGGTCGTCTGATTGGTTTTATTTTTATGTGGGCATTTGTAAAACCCATGCGCCAAATTTATGGAAGAAAAAAGGTGACTCTGGAAAATGATCACATCTTACGAGAGTTTAGTGGTAAATCAGTCATTCTAATTGCGAATCATATCAAACCGAGAAACAAATTTTTGCGATTGATTACTCTTCCTTATGATGCCTTTGTAATTCGCGGTGTTTTGAAAAGATATGGAATTTATACAACAGCTCTTGCGAGTATTGATTCCGGTAAAAAACCAAAAGATAGTTTTCAGAAAGCCAAAAAACAAAAAATCGAACAGCTCATCAAAGGGATTGTTACATCGATTGACTTAATCCCCGTGAACCGTAACGAATCAGACCCACGCACAATGAAAGAAATGAAACAACGGATCGCTAAAGGAAGTTTAGGTATTGGTATTTTTCCTGAGGGCACTTGGTTTCGGGGTTTTAGAAAATCTCGAAAACTCCATCCCGGTATGGCTGTACTCAGCAAACGTTATGGTCTACCTATCATTCCTATGTTTTTAGATGCGTATAATTTGAACAAACCCATTCGATTGTCAGTTGGTAATCCCATTCGTGAAGTGAAAGATGCTTCGGAAACAATCAGTTATATACGAAGTGAACTCATTCGAATGAAAGACAAAGGAACTTCCATTTTAATTCCAAAAAAAGAAGTGGGAGTTTTGAATGAGGAAAATGACGGGTTAGAAATTTCGCCCAGTGTGAGTTAAGTTTTTTTAATGGCAGAGATTTTTACGGACTAATGCCAACTATTTACTGTTAGGGTAATGTTTGCTGAGAAGTTTTTGAAAATAGGAAATCCCTTCTTCAATGGGATTTCCAGAACCTTTTCTTTTACGAAGCATTCCCGTCATATCCAATACAATCACCCCATACATCCAACTCCACATCATCCTTGCGATGGCAGGATATTCATTTTTGGGATAGGGAATTTCACCGGATTCAAAACCAAAACGAACGGTTTCCAAAAAGAAACGATAACTTTTTGGTAATTGAGGAAATGCTTTTCTATGTACTCCACCGTAATCGGTCACAAACATTACTTTGTGTAATTCACGGTTGTTACTTGCGAAGTTAAAATACCCGCGGGCAATGGCTGCCAATTTTTCAAAAGCAAAATTGGAATCTACTTCCGTAATCGCTTTTTTTAACATAGAGAGAAGTTCGTCCTCTCCTGATTTGATTAAATCTTGGACAAGGTCAATTTGGCTTTCGTAATAAGAGTAAGGACTGGCAACACTACAACCCAATCGGTTGGCAATCTTTCGCATGGAAAGACCTTCCAGCCCTTCTTCCTTTAAAATGAGGAGGGAGACGTCTCTAATTTCCTCACGAGAGAGGCTATTGCGAATCCGTCTTTGTTTGTTTGAAGCTTCCAACATGGATTTGAATCAGTCTGGCCTCCACACTATTCAAATCCATACAAAAATCGAACGTTTTTCTTAAAAAGCGGCGTTGATTTGGGCATAGGCCATATAAGCATCCCGTGCCAGTTGGTTTTTGCCTTGTAAGTAGTTTTGGTTCCATTCAAAAGATTGGGTTGTCGAATTGTATTGGATTTTGCTATTTCGATAGTTACGAACCGAATCTCCCGCATTCAAATACCCAAACCCCATCCATAAAGAAACAAAATCGTTAATTTGCCCATGCCAAGTTAAATCCACTTCTGTATAAATTCGTTTCCCAAGTGCATAAGGTGATGAATAAGAATTATTAGAATAATTCTCCGTGCTACCTTTGTCGGAGGAAACAGGATATGGATTTTTTTCACTTAATAAGCTAGTTGAATTTGCCGCTCCACTGATGGCATACCATGCGTCTTGTTTTTCAGCTTTATCATTTTGGAAATAGGTAACTTGAAATTCACCCCAAGTATCTGTTTTGTAACTGATACTTACCGATTTCGAATATAAGTTTTGAGCATTGATATTTTCTGAAATTCCGGCCACACTATTAAAGTAGGGAATGACTCCAAATCTTGGATTGGCTAGGGTTTGGAATGTTGATACAGAAGCATCCGCTCTATTTTTATCACCAGATGCATACAAAACCTGACCACCTAATCTCAGTTTTTTGAAGAATGTGTAACCAGTTTGAAAAACATGCATTTGTCCTGTATATTTTTCTCTTTGGGTTCTGGAATTATCATATTCATTAGGGAGATATTCTTTGAGGTAAGGGTCTTGGATTCGTCTACCGCTGGTTCCTGTTTGGAAAGCAGATTCCCAAGTAAAATCCCAAGATTTTCCTTCAGGTAAAAAATTTCCTTTGGTTCTGTTTGTAAGACGAAATCCAGTCGTGAGTAAGTTTTGGTTTTGTCTACTTCGGTTCATGGCTTGCGGATCATCGACGGAGGCCTCGGGAAGACCGGTGACGGGATTCATTGGATTTTTTTTCCACTTTCGAACCACTCCCAAACTATATAGATCCAAGGTAACCCAATCAGGGATCGTAAAACTATTGTAAGTTCCGAGTAATGTTGTATCTGTTCCGGTCGCGGCGGAATTTAATTTTGGATCGTTTGAGGAAACTACGCCGTTGGTTCCACTTTGGGTCCAATAGGGCCTTGCCATCAAAAAGTGAATTTTAAAATTATCGTAATTGAACATGAGCCGTGCCCCATCAAAGGATAATCCGTTCACTGTCCAGTTACCACCACCTATCATTCGTTGGTCGCCGTATGCCCAAATTTGGCGTCCAATTTGTAATTTGGAACGAAGGGGGAGTTGGTTTAAGGTGACAAATGCTTCCCGAATTCCGGTTTGGTTTTGGGAAACTGCGTTGGTTTGGTTTTTAGAATAAATATCTGCTGTATTGTTAAAAAAGTTGGCTCGTATGTCGCCTGAGGATGCTGGTGATTCTCCTCCCCAAACACGTGCATCTTGCAGAGTCACTTTTGCTTGTACATAGGGACTGGGATCAAAGATAAAATAAATGGAAGAGGTTTGAACGGTTCTATCTATATAACCTTTATCAGATGCATTAAAATCCATATTGTATCTGGATTCTTGTCTCGGCCGTAAATACAAACCAAAACGTAATACATCGTTTAACCAAAATTGTCCAGAGTTTGCTGAGTGTTTGGATAACTCGGGTTCCACAAACATGTGGCGGTTGAATTCGGGATCAATTCCCTTTTCCTTCATTGTTGAAACATAGGGTTTGGTTCCCTCTGTTGTTCCTTGCGGATTCGGTGTTTCCGTTGGTTCTGCCACTGTAATTGTTAGCGGCAAAAATACCGCTAACAATAGAAAATAGAAATAACCTTTTGAAATAAACATGATGTATCTCCTTTTCTGATTTATAAATTTTAACTTAAACGGTTCCTGCGATTACTTTAAGAATGTAAAAGTATAATGGAATTCCGATGATGATATTGATCGGAAAAACAATCGATAAAGCTACCGTTAAATAGATACTTGGATTTGCTTCTGGAATGGAATCTTTCATTGCAGCAGGTACCGCGATGTAAGAAGCGGAAGCGCAGAGAACCACAAACATAAGTGCGTCCCCAATGGGCATCTGAATGATTTTAGTTAGTAGGATGGATATGACTACGTTGATGATCATAATCGCAAGGGCAGATCCAATCAGGAAAAAACCTACTTTTTTCATTTCCCGCATTTGTTTTGCCGCATCAATTCCTTTATCTAACAAGAAGAATGTAAGTAGACCTTTAAAAATATCTTCTGTAAATGGTTTGGTTGTATTCCATCCAGACTCACCTGATAAATAACCAACGATCAAAGCTCCAATCAGAATATAAACGGAAGAACTAAAAAAAGCTTCGTGAAGTAAATGTCCCCATTGGATTTTTTCATTTTGATTTCCGTTACTTTTCTTTTTGCCCAATCGATCAATGATCACAGCAAGGACAATGGCCGGTGACTCCATTAGAGCCATTCCCGCAACGATGAATCCTTGGTATTCATATCCATAACTATGTAAGAAGGCACCTGCTGTTACGAAGGTCACTGCACTAATGGATCCGAAACTTCCAGCGAGTGCTGCTGAATTTGCATGATCGAGTTTTGCTCTAAAGATAAAGTAAGAGTAAATCGGAACAAAACAAGCCATGAACATACAGGCAATCAACGTAAGTAAATGTTCTTCGGCGAAAGGAGATTTGAAGAGTTCATGCCCTCCCTTGAAGCCGATCGAAAACAAAAGATACAAAGATAGGAATTTGGAGACTCCCTCTGTGATCCTTAGGTCTGATTTGAAAAATACGACACCCATTCCTAAAAAGAAAAAAAGCACCGGTGGGTTGAGAATGTTGTTGAGTGCTGCGTGGAAATCCATAATTTCCCCCCTCTGATTGTCATCATTTTAGACACCTATTTTGTCCAAAATCATAAAATTGGACAAAAAATAATGGATTTCCAATTCCATCAAAATTCGAATTCGCTTTCTCGGTCGCTGAATTTGCAGAGATTGGTGTTTCAATGCGACAAATGGCTAAAATCATCCTACTATTGGCAATCCTTGCCGGTTTGGGGGGATGTCTCTGGAAACCCGAAAGTTTCTACGGCCGGAACATCAGCCGGAATGTCCAATTTTTGGTACCCCACAGGACAGAAATTCCCAAAATCTGCAGCCATGAATCCATCCAATCTTTGCGGGATTTTGTCTGGATGGACAATCTCAGTGCTGATTCCTTACGGGGGAAACGAGAACTTGGGGGGCAATGGGTTCGTGTTGAGATCAAAAATGAAACAGCGGTAGATACCTATTTTAGCATTCTCATCCAATGGATCAATATCCTTTTTGTCGAACTTTGTTCGGAAAACGAAGATGGAGAGGTGACTACTTCTTATAGTGGATATGTTTGGGAAGATTGGATGGAGGTCTTATCTCCTTTCCCGCATTTTAATGTTACACTGAAGGCCAATGAAAGTCGATATTTCTATATTTATTTAGTTTCCAATGAAAACTTAAATTTTCCGATCCGCACAGTTTCGCAGGCAAGTTTCCGGTCGATTGTACTCTTTCGGTTTTTAACATTTTTGTTTTTCACCATGATGGGTATTGTTTCTTTTGGGTGGGCCATATCCGAATATTTAAAATCAAAAGAAGGGGTTTACATTTCGATTTTAGTTCATTTTTTAATGTTTTTCCTTCTCGTGTACTCTGTGCACGGTAAAGAGATTGCCTCCATATTTGGAAATTCCAATGACTTAGTCAGACATTCTTATTATATCTTTTTATCCATTAACCATTTTATATTTTTTCTTTATTTAAAATCTTTTGATCGGTTTCTCGGAAATCGTTTTTCGAACCATATTGGGTTTTGGATTTCTGGATTTGCGGGATTTCTTTATTTATTAGTTCCTCTGTATCCAAGAGTGTATGAGTTTAGAATTTTTCTAGTTCTATCTATATTTGGAACCGCTGCCTATTATTTATTCAAAACTCATCATACTTTGTTATCAAAAGAAGAAAGTGATGTTCGGCCCTATGTATTTGGTTGGTTCTTTTTTCTTTTTTCCGTCTTCTTAAAGACATTGTTCCATTTTGATTTTTATCCTTACCAACCCTTCTTTATTTATGCGGCGGTATTTTATCTTCCCTTTTTAACAGCAGGTTCTTTTTTGTTTTTGCGAAATTATGAAAAAAGGGATAAATCAAAAACCAGATACCGATCTCTTTCCTTAAAGTTAGATAAAGTAGAGTTTAGAAGTAAGTTGGAATCTTTGTTAGCTTCTGAAAAAATATTTTTAGATCCAAACTGTAACGAGGAAATGATCGCTTCTAAAATGGGACTCTCCTATCACCAGTTAAGTGAACTTGTCAATTCAGAATACAATTTCAATTTTCCAACTCTATTAAACCAATATAGAATCAAAGAAGCTATGGCCATACTCAATGAAAGGCCAGAGCTGAATATTGCTGAGGTGGGAAAACTTTCAGGATTTGGATCCAGATCGGCGTTTTATCTGGAATTCAAAAAACAGTCTGGAGTAAATCCAAATCAATTTCGGAAAAATAAAAACATATAGATATACAAATAGTTAATTAGAGAAAGAGGACGTTCCCTATGGACAGTAAAGACAATATAAAAGATTGGTTACCCGGGTTAAAGGAAAATTGGAGATCGGACATTTTGTCCGGTTTTATTGTGTTTCTGATCGCGTTACCCCTGTGTTTGGGTATCTCGCTTGCATCGGGAGCTCCACCGATGGCAGGAATATTTTCAGGGATTGTGGGTGGGATTATAGTTTCTCTACTCAGTGGTTCTCACCTTACTATCAATGGCCCTGCGGCAGGACTCATTGCTGTTGTTCTCAATTCAATTATGGTTTTAGGTGGTGGAGATCCGAAACTAGGTTTTGAATTAACACTGGCAGCCATTGTGATTGCTGGTGCCATCCAAGTGGTTTTGGGACTAGTAAAAGCTGGAAATTTAACCGTTTATTTTCCAATCTCTGTAGTTCATGGAATGATGGCTGCGATTGGAATCATTATCATTTCGAAACAATTTTATGTGGCCCTTGGAATCACTCCTAAGGCCAAAACCATTGGTGGGTTGTTATTAGAAATTCCATTTAGTTTTTCTCTTGTGAATCCGGAAGTTGCCATCATCGGACTTTCTGCGATTGTGATCATCGCCATTTTGGCAAAAATCAAAAATCCTCTACTCAAAAAATTACCGGCACCACTAGTTGCTGTGTTAGTTGGGATTGTCCTTGGTATTGTTTTTGATTTGGCAGATGAACATTCTTATACACTTCTTGACCAAACCTATAAAATTGGCCCTGAAAAATTAGTAAATCTTCCTGATCATATTTATGATGGAATCACCTTCCCGGATTTTTCTAGATGGAAAGACGGAATTTTTTGGGTTATGGTGATTACCATTGCACTCATTGCAAGTATTGAATCATTGTTAACTGCAACGGCAGTTGATAATACTGATCCCTATCGTCGTAAATCCAATATGGATCGTGAGTTGGTTGCAAAAGGTGCTGGTAACTTCTTTTTAGGTTGGATTGGTGGATTACCAATCATTGCAGAAGTTGTTCGGTCTTCTGCCAATATTGAAAACGGAGCAAAAACAAGATTTTCCAATTTTTTCCATGGATTGTTTTTACTTTTTTTCATTTTGCTTTTGCCAGGCCTCATCCATCGAATCCCACTCGCATCACTTGCAGGAATTTTGATTATGGTTGGAGTTCGATTGGCCTCTCCACATGTTTTTAAAGAAACTTATGATAAAGGTTGGGATCAAATCGTTATTTTTACGGTGACCGTGATTCTTACAATCGTAGAAGACTTATTAGTTGGTGTATTCTGTGGGATCATCACCGCCATTTTGATCCAAATTTATTTTGGTGTTCCACTTCGGTATATTTTTGTTGCCGATATCACCGTAAAATCTGAAAACAAAGTCCACGAATTATATGTCAGACATGCTTTGTTATTTTCAAATATGATTTCATTGAAATTGTTATTTAGAAAAATTGCTCCCGGCGAACGGGTGGATCTTCAATTCGATGAGAATGTAAAAATGATAGGATTTTCGGCCATCGAGTTTTTACAAAGTTTCAAACGAGACTATGAATCTAGAGGTGGGCAGGTAAATTTGATTGGATTTGAGGATCTAAAACCTATCTCTACCTATTACGGAGCAACCCGAATCCACAAGTAGTGAACAAAAAATTCTTGTAACATAGTGTTTTAAAACCAATATTCTTTTATGCAGAGGATATTGGTTTTTTCTTTCCTTTTCTTTTTTCCCTTCCTCCTTCAGGCAAAGGATGTACCTCGGCTTAAGGCTCGCGTGACAGATGAAACATGGACTTTGAGTCCGGGATTTGTTGCTGCTTTAGAAAAAAAACTACGAGATCATGAAAGTAAAACAACTAACCAGGTTGCAGTTTACGTGATTTCTTCTTTGGAAGGAGAAGTTTTAGAAAACTATTCCTTTCGAGTTGCAGAAACATGGAAATTGGGACAAAAGAAAAATGACAATGGGGTATTGTTGTTAATTGCATTGGATGATAGAAAGTTAAGGATTGAAGTTGGTTATGGTCTGGAAGGAAGTTTAACGGATGTTATTTGCCATCATATCATCGAAAAAGAAATTAAACCCTATTTTAAAAAAGGAAATTTTGAATCAGGAATCCAAAATGGCGTGAATTCAATCCTTGCAGCCATTGAAGGCGAATATACAGTTCCACCTGCTGAGGATTTTTCTCATCTGGGTCCTTTGTCTTTTTTAGGACAACTTTCGGGTGCTCACCTGGAGATGCCAATGATCATGAGAGTTGTCTTAACTATATTTGTATTTTTTGTATTGAGTATATTTACTTATGCGGCAGCTACCACACCTTACTTTGGATGGTTTTTATATTTCTTTTTATTCCCTTTTTGGAGTTTATTTCCTACAGCCATTCACGGGGCCAATGTTGGTGCGAGTGTATTTTTAATTTATGCTATAGGGACAGGACTTTACAAACTGTATCACCTGTTAACGCCACATGGACGAAAACGAATGAGAGAAAAAATATACCATGGGTCTTCTCGAGGGTCTGGAAGTAGTGGTGGATGGTCAAGCAGTAGAGGAAGTTCCGGTGGGTTTAGCGGTGGCGGTGGTAGTTTTGGCGGTGGTGGAAGCTCTGGAAGTTGGTAAAATTTTTTTTAAAAAATATAATCTCGGGAACTTTGGCAATCAAACTAAGGTTTAGTATATAGTGAAGTTGATTAAAATTCTACTTTTTGTTTTAGTGATTTCCTTTTTGGATTCGCTTTTTGCCAAACCAATCCAGATTAAAGAACTTTGGCAGACCGCATTACAATCCAATCCAGAATTTTTATCTGCGAAAGCTGACTATGACAAAGCATTTTTTGAAAATGAAAAAAGTTACGCAGCGTATTTACCGACAGTCAATGTTTTGGCTTCGGCAAGACAATCGTCGGCCAATTTTAGCGGATCAGGGACTGTAAATGATCCTTTGGTTAATGGGTCTAACGCAGGTTCTAACACAAGTGGACAATCAAACTCCGGGGAATCAAGACCGACTGCTATCAATCGTTATTCCGTTGGACTTAGTACAAATCAAAATCTTTTTGCTGGATTTAAAGACAAAAGTGGAATTGAAAAAACAGAAGCTTTACTTCAGGCCGCAAAACAAACATTACATGATTCCAGGTTGAAAATTTGTTTTGAATTAAAATCTGGTTATTCACAAATGTTGTATGCCAAAGAACTGCACCAACTTTCTGAAAAAATTAAAGAAAGACGGGTCAAAAACCGTGATTTGGTAAAACTTCGTTATGAAGTAGGTAGGGAACATAAAGGAAGTTTTTTGCTAAGTGAATCCTTTGTCAAACAATCGGAGTTCGAAGTATCTTCTGCTTTTCGGCTTTTTGAAAGTAATTTAAACGAAGTAGAAAGAGTGATCGCTAATCGTTTGGATGTAAATATTACTTCAGATTTTTTATATGAGCCTACAATGGAAAAAAAATTTTCTGAAAAAGAAAAAGAAACCTTACTAGAATCACATCCATCTGTTATGGCCGAACAATCAAAAGTGAGAGCTGCCCAAGCAAATATTGGAATAGCAGAGGCAGGGTTTTATCCGGATCTAAATTTAAGTGCTACAGTGACAAGGCAAGATGATGTTTGGTTGCCTAAACCTAGAAACTATAGTTTTGGTTTGAATTTGACCTATCCTCTGTTTAATGGTGGTAGAGATTATTATAATGTTAAGATTGCAAAAACAGAATACGAAAAATCAATTCACACAAGGGATTCTAAAAAAAATTCCCTTTCTTTTTCTCTGGAACAATCGCATCTGAATTTTAATAATGCATCGGAACAATTGTTTGTATTGTCCGAATTTTATAAAGCTTCGGAAATTCGTGCAATGATTGCAAGGTCACAATATTCGAACGGACTCATCAGTTTTGAAAATTGGGATATCATTGAAAACGATTTAATTAACCGAGAAAAAAATCTTTTACTCGGTAAGAGAGATTTGGGATTGGCAGAGGCTACTTACTTACGAAATTTAGGAAAGTGTTTTGATGAAGATTAAACTGATACTCATTGCAGTCGCTGTAATTGTTATTTTGATTGCGGTTTATTTATTTGGTTTCGGAAAATCAAAACCGAGTTCCAAACTAGAGTCCTCGAAAGTGTTTCTCGGTGATTTGGTTGTAACCGTTCGTGCCACCGGAACAGCCATTCCCAAAAATAGATTGGAAATCAAACCTCCCATTGCTGGACGTGTGGAATCCATTTTAGTAAGTGAAGGAACACAGGTTGGTCGTGGTAAAATCATCGCTTGGATGAGCTCCACGGAAAGAGCCGCTCTCTTGGATGCCGCCCGTGCCAAAGGGGAAGTCGAATTAAAGAAGTGGGAAGATTTTTATAAACCGACACCAGTCATTTCACCTTTGCGCGGTTTGGTGATCGCATCAAATATCAGTCCAGGTCAAACCGTGACCCAACAAGATATACTTTATGTTCTTTCTGACAATTTGATGGTGCAAGCAAAGGTAGATGAAACCGATTTATCAAAAATAAAAATTGGCCAGACCGCAAATGTAATCGTTGATTCTTATTCAAATTCTCCAATCAGAGCCAAGGTATCTCATATTGGTTATGAAGCGGTAACCGAAAACAATGTGACCATGTACAATGTGGATTTAGAATTAAAAACAATTCCAGACTATTTGAGAAGTGGAATGTCGATTACTATCGACTTTATTCTTTCTGAAGAAAGAAACGTATTGTTGATTCAAAATGAATTCGTGAAAGGAAGTAGTGGTAAGGGAAAGGTAACAAAAAAAGTGGATGGTGAACTTGTCGAAACTGCGGTTTCTATAGGGAACTCAGATGAACAGAATACTGTTATCCTTTCTGGAGTTTCAGAAAATGAAATGGTTTACCGAAAGAAAAAAATTCAGGAAGAAAAAAAGACTAGTTCCGGTGGACCCTTCTCCTCACCAAAAATACCAAAGAGATAACTATTGTTAGCAATTGAAATTCGTAATTTAAATAAATCTTATACCATTGGAAATTCAAAGTTTCCTGTTTTAGCTGGTATTGATTTAGAAATTTCGCAAGGGGAATTTGTTGCGATAATGGGTCCTTCTGGATCAGGCAAATCTACTTTATTGCAAGTGATGGGTTTACTAGATCAGGTGGACTCGGGCACTTATAAATTATTTGGTCGGAGAGTGGATGGTGAATCCTCCGATGTTTTGTCTGATGTACGTGGCAGTATGCTTGGTTTTGTTTTTCAACAGTTCCATTTATTATCCAAATCCAATGCCACTCAAAACGTAAGTTTACCATCTTTGTATACAAATGTAGATTTTAATCAGGAAAGAGCCTTACAGCAGTTAGAAAAAGTGGGACTTTCAAATCGTGCTCTCCATACACCGAATGAACTATCAGGTGGCCAACAACAGAGAGTTGCTATTGCACGTGCATTACTTGTGGATCCGCCCATCATTTTTGCGGATGAACCCACCGGAAACTTAGATTCCAAAAGTAAAATTGAAATCATGTTGGAACTACAACGCCTTCACAAAGAAGGAAAAACCATAGTGATGGTTACCCATGAACCAGAGATGGCAGAATATTGTGATCGTATCATTCATGTGAATGATGGGAAAATACTTTCTGATGAAGGAAAAAAGAAAAAAAAAGATCAGGTTATATTACCTAAAGTTGATTTGAAAAGAAAACAGGGATGGCCACTTTTTAAAGGAATATTTCTTCAATCCTTGTTTTCTTTGTCATCTAATCGTTTGCGTACATTTTTATCTGCACTCGGAATCCTTTTTGGAGTAGTTTGTGTGATCTCTGTTATGGCACTGGGAGAAGGTGCTAAAAAATCTGTAGAGGAGCAGTTCTCTTCGTTAGGTGCCAATTTAGTCATCGTGCGTACAGGGGGAATGCGAAGTGGAGGAGTTTCTCTGGAAGCAGGTTCTGTCAACCGATTGGATGTGTTTGATGTGAATGCTGTTGCTAAAAAATTTCCTGAAGTAAAACAAATCTCAGCTGTTGTGAATGGAAGAGCCCAATTGGTTTTTGGAAATAGAAACTGGAATAGTTATATTACTGGAGCAAATCCAATTTATGAAACACTTCGTAATTTGGAACCTGTGGAAGGAAGGTTTTTTACAGAAGAAGAAAACGGGAAACGAGCTCTTGTTTGTCTTGTGGGAAATACAGTTGTCAAAGAATTATACGAAGGTAAAAATCCCGTGGGAACCTACTTAAAGGTAAATCGAATTTTATTTCGAGTGGTGGGACTCCTTCCCGAAAAGGGAAGCACTGGATTTCGCGATCAGGATGATGTGATTCTTATCCCGCTAAATACTGCTATGCGAAGATTGTTAAATAAAGACTCCGTTGATAGTTTGGAAATGGAATTGGAAAAATCTGAATCTTCAGAAGAGTTTACAACTTCTCTAAAAAGATTTTTACATGAACGCCATGGCACAAACGAATCGATGGGAAATCTTTACCAGGTAATGAATATGGCGGATATTCAATCTGCTGTTTCTGAAACTAATCAAACTATGACAACCTTACTCATTGCCCTTGCCACGGTATCACTGATGGTAGGTGGTATTGGAATTATGAACATTATGTTGGTTTCTGTAAAGGAAAGGACAAAAGAAATTGGACTTAGAAAAGCACTTGGTGCCCGTGAGTCCGACATTCGTATGCAATTTTTAATCGAATCCACTTTGACAAGTTTGACTGGAGGGATCGTTGGACTTGTATTTGGAATCCTTGCCGTCATTTTTTTGCAAGAATACTTTGGTTGGACTATAGTTTTATCCTTTCCTTCTATTGGATTTGCTTTTCTATTTTCTATATCGATCGGAATTCTTTTTGGTTGGTGGCCTTCTGAGTATGCTGCTAAACTTAGTCCGATTGTGGCATTACGATCCGAATGAATATCAAACTAAACCCACGGAAAGTTCCTCAACAGAAACGGTCGAAAGAGCGGTATCAAAAAATTGTTGATACCGCTATTGAACTGTTAGGTGAAGTTGGGTATGACGATCTGACTACTGATTTGATTGCAGAAAGAAGTGGGATTTCCGTCGGTTCCATTTATCAGTTTTTTCCCAATAAAGAATCCATAATTTATTCACATGCAGAGTCCTGTTATTTTATCCTTCATGATTCCTTTTTTAAACTTTTAGACGCGGAACTCAAAAAGAAAAAAAAATTCTCTCCTGATTTTATATCGTTCACTTTGTCCGCTTTTGAACAGGCATTTAATGAAGTGAAAGGTTATCGTTTGATCAACTCAATCTTATATACAAACCAAGCTTTGTTACAATTGGACATTGAAAGTAACGAACGTTTTGCCAAATCTCTCGCAGAAAAAGTAATCCTCCAACTTTTCCCTAAAGTGGAGAAAAAATTTGCTTACTATCGTGCTCTAATGATTGTAGAAACAGTAGACTCTGTATTCAAAATTGCCCAAAGAAAGGGAAAACCATCTGAAAAAAAGGCAGTCCTTTCCGAACTGAACAATCTTTTGTTTGTATATTTTTCCTCCTTCCTTTGAATTCCCATTGACAAAGTTTTAACACAGTTGTAAAATTCTCGAAATGTGAGGAAATCCTCATGTTCTGGGAAAGACCTATGCAAAAGACAAAAAAGATTCTATTAGGAATCTTCATTACTTTATTCATAACGTTTGGTATGAATCATTGTAATTCGGAAGATCCTGCCAATTCGGCATTTGTCCATGTCACGATGATGGACAATGCCTTTCACCCGCCTGTCATTCGCACATTCAAAGGCGGTAAAATTCGATTTGTGAACGAAGGAAACAATCCTCACAATGCCATTTCCATCACCAAAGATTGGACAACAGAAAAAACATTTGGCAACTTAGCCATGTTCCGCGGTGCTCATACCGATGTGTTTTTTCCTGAAGAAGGAGTGTTCCCTTACTTTTGTTCCTTCCATGCTTCTCCTGATGGTAAAATCGGGATGACCGGTGTTGCCGTGATTGGAGATGCCGCTTACAATCCGCAGACAAATATCGCCAAATCTAAAATTTCCAAGAAATGGTCTGGAGTGACTCGTAAAGTTCCATCCCAATACAAAACCATTCAAAATGCTGTGGATGCAGCATCTCCGGGAGATCTAGTACTTGTTGCAAAAGGAATTTATAAAGAAGAAGTAACGGTTACCACTCCTTCGATTGTGATTCGTGGAGAAGATCGTAATGAAACTATCATTGATGGTGAGTTTTTACGTGGGAACGGAATTATGGTTGTTGGTGCTGACGGTGTGGCTGTTGAAAACCTAACCACAAGAAATGCAACACTCAATGGTGTTTATTGGACGGGTGTGAAAGGATATCGCGGATCATATCTAACTGCATACAATAACGGTGATTATGGTATTTATGCTTTTGATTCAGAAGATGGACTTATGGAACACTCGTATGCTTCCGGATCTCCTGATTCAGGATTTTATATTGGTCAGTGTAATCCATGTAATGCGATCATAAATGATGTAATTTCAGAGAACAATGCCCTTGGGTATTCGGGAACCAATTCAAGTGGAAACTTGTATTTGTTATCTTCTATTTGGAGAAAAAACCAATTGGGAATTGGACCAAATACATTGGATCGTGAGTTACTTCCTCCACAAAAACAAATTGTGGTTAAAAAGAATATTGTTTATGATAATAACAATACCAACGCACCTTCCAAAAAATTAGAATACCCATCCATTGGAAATGGTATCGCACTTCTTGGAGCACTCGAAAATCTTGTGGAAGACAATTTAGTTTTTAACCACAACAATTATGGTATTTTAGTCACTATGAATATCGACGAAAATATTTGGATCTCCAATAACAACGTCGTAAGAAACAATAAGGTATACCATTCCGGTCGTGGAGACATTGCTCTCAGTGGGCCAGTGAATGTGGGAAACTGTTTTGAAGGTAATTCTTATGGAGTTTCGAGCCCTCCGCTATTAGAATCACTTCAGTCTTGTTCCGGGCTTCGTTATCCACATATAGGAGATATGTCGTCTAGTATCGGTTTACTTGCATTGTTTGTTCAGGCTAACCTTCGTGAATTTGTGTTAGGTTCTTATAAAAACCAACCAATTCCACCGGCACAAACAAATATGCCAAAGGAAAGTTTGGTTACTGTTGTTCCTGCACATGATGTTTTTCAAACAAACAAAGGTTTGATTGATACAGCTGAGCTACCTAAACTCGACCAAGCGGAATTTGATGCAGCAACTAACAAAATGTATACTTCTGGTTGGAGAGTTCATTTCCCTGGAACATTAAAAACATGGTATTTCCATATCATGGGTTATTTGTTACCATTTGCTATTTTTGCTGCTTGGACAGGACTTGCTATGTTGGATCGATTCTCAGCTAAAGGTGCAAAACTAGATTTTTACTTTTGGTTGGTATTACTCGTTCCTTTTATTGGTTCTTTGATTTATTTATATTCCAAGGAATCTAAAATTTCACCTGTCGTTCGAAATACCGTTGTGTTCGGTGGTATTTTACTTTTTTTAACAATTTTGGCTTATGCTGGTTATGCGATGACCGCAGTAACGGAACCGGCTTTAACTTAATATAGGAGTTTATTTATGGAAACAACGTTTGCAAACCCAAGTTTTTGGACATACTTTATCGGATCTTATGCGTATTACCTTCCCTTTGTTTTAACAATGGTTTGGGCACCTTTGGCTTTGTTTGGACTTTCTAAACAAAAAGGAATGGATACAACAAAACAAATCATTTGGTCTCTTGTGATTTTGGTAATTCCTGTAGTTGGTCCTGCAGTTTATTTGTTAGCTGCTGACACTGAGTATGAGAAAAAATTCAAACAGATAGCAGTCGGCGGTGGCCTCGGTGTTTTAATCCTTGTTTGGATCTTAAGTTTAATTTCTCACATCTAATATTTAAGAGAGTTTGATTATGGATCGGAAGAGTTTTTTAACTACATTAGGATTTGGAATTACAGGACTTGTTGGATCTCTTTTTGGATCCATAAAATTCAATTCTCGTAACTCTGAAGAGATTTGTGGCCCTTCCGATTCGACTTCTTCTGGTGCAGTGAACTTCGGAGTGGTGACAACTCCCACAGTCAGTGATAATTACCAAAATTCGATTGGGGCAGGTGGGAGTTTACGAGGAACCAATACTTATGGAAGTATGGCACACCCACCGTTTTTTATCAAAGAAGAATACACCGAACGGTTTTACTACCCACCTAACTATAAAAATTCGAACTCGAAAGTGAAAGATTTTAACCTCAATCTTTTTCCTTTGAGTATGAATATTGCTCATAATGTAAATTACCCTGCATGGACATTTGATGGTTTAGTTCCAGGCCCAGTGCTTCGTGCCAACTTGGGAGATACACTCCGGATCCATGTCAAAAATTCGAGTCCAGATCCTCATTCGTTACATTTTCATGGAACACACGATCCTATGGAAGATGGTTGGGAACCCATTCCAGCATTTGGAGAAAGAACATATCAGATAGAAGCGGGTCCCGTGGGGCTTCATCCTTACCATTGCCATGTTCCACCACTGATGGTTCATACCGCCAAAGGGTTGTATGGTGCTTTACTTGTAGACCCTCCTATCAAAAGACCACCTGCACATGAATTTGTTCTGACATTTTCTGGATGGGATACAAAAGGTAAAGGTCGTAACGATTATTATACATGGAATGGAATCGCAGGAATTTATGATCGTTATCCGATGAAAGTTCCTGTGGGAGAACGCGTTCGGTTTTATATCCAAAATATGATGGAAAGAGAACCAATCATTACTTTTCACTTACATGCTCAAACATTTGATATCATTCGTAGTTTAGGGACAACGATTCCTGATGGACATTCTGATGTTGTTTCTATTGGCCAAACAGAACGTGTTGTGATTGAGTTTGTGCTTAAGAAAAAAGGTCGTTATATGTTCCATCCGCACCAAACACATATGGCTGAAAATGGAGGAATGGGTTGGATCGTCGCAGTATAACTTTTTTTAACATAATATTTTTGATGAGTTTCTGTTTGTGTTGTCAATCGAAAGAAGATACAATCAAAGAAGAATGGAAACATCTATCTTTTGTAAGACCAGATGGAAGTGCACTTGAACCTAAATTTTGGTCTGAAAAAAAATCAGTTTTGTATTTTGGTTTTTCTCATTGCCCAGATATGTGTCCGCTAGCTTTGACAAACTTTGGAAGGGCCTCTTTGATACTCGGTGAAAAGTCAAATCGGTTCCGATTTATTTTTGTTACCTTAGATCCAGAAAGAGATTCCCCATCCACATTAAAAAATTATATCCAAAACTTTCCTGGAAAAAATTTAACCGCACTTTCTCCCAATGCGGAGTCATTGATAAAACTTACAGATTTATTTGGGATTGTGAGAGAAAAAGTAGGGACTGGAAACAATTACCGAATTGATCATTCAAATTTTATTTATGTATTAGATGAGGAATTAAATACACTGACAAATTTTCCTGGTGGAGTATCTGCCAATGCCTTAGCTATCAAACTTAGGGAACTTGCTGAACTTTAGATGTTAGTATAATTTCGATTTCTGTTCGTGCACCTTCCGGAAAATTCCGAGTCACTTCAAAACTAAACTCTGAATATAGATTCCTTAATCGTTCTTTGATATTTCCGAGAGAACGTTCTAAAAGTTTTGTTTTGTCTGCGAGTAGTTCTTCTGGAATTCCTATCCCATTATCATAAACCACAAAACTAAAAACAGAATCTCGGATCATTTTAGCATGAATGAAAAGTTGGAACTGTTCTTCGGCGGATCCTCTAAACCCATGTTTAAAAGAGTTTTCTATGATGGGTTGGAGTAATAATGGAGGTAGTATTACTGAAGAAAAATCTCCAGATTTTTTAAAGTCAATTTGGACTGTGTCATAAAATCTTAATTTTTGAAGATGGAGGTAATCCTCTAAAAAATTCCATTCTTCTTCAAATGGAATCCAATCTCTGTCGGTTCTATCAGAAATAAATCGATAGTTGTTTGCTAGACTTAAAATGGCATCGCCGATTAACTCTGGTTTAATTTTATGAAGTGCATGAATAGTGTTTAAAGAATTGAACAGATAATGAGGGCTCATTTTTGTTTGGAGCGTTTTGAGTTGGCTTTCTTTAAGAGATTTTTCAGCTTTTAATAAATCCTCTTTGTATACTTGTGCTTTTTGTCTGTTGGCAAATATAGCACGTTCCAATGCAAATCCTTGGGAGATCACTCCGAAAAGAACACCCCAAAGAACTACTTTATTTGTAGAGTTATCGTTTGATTTGATTGCTAGAAAAATTTCTAAGATTACAAGGAGGAGTGTAACGCTAAAACCTATAAAATGACCAAAGGCTTCAGGATTTCCTTTTTTCCATGCTTCAAAGGTAATGTAAATGGGTCCTAGAATATTCAAAAGATTGAATACAAGGAAAAAACTTCTGCTGCTGATCAGAAGCGAATGTGCTACATCAGCAAAAGGAAGTGAAAAAACGAGTAAAGTTGTCGCAGAACAAATAACGACATCTATATAAATTAATATATCGAGAACTTTGTAACTTCCACTTCCGAAAAGGCGACGCACACCTGATAACATAGGAATAAAAACAAAATTTGATGCAACCGTAGTGAGTATAAATAAAGTTTCTGAGTTTGTAAATAGATACCTGATGAGTACGTTGGATGTGAGACCAAGAAGGCCAAAACATAATGAAAATGCGGCAAAATCAAGTAATATGTTGTATTGTTTTTTATATTCGATAAAAAACACCAAAGCGCAGATGATTCCAATCATTAAAAAGAATGAATGGAAGAAAATTGTTGTTAGGTTCTTTAAAGCAATTTCTCTATATAGTGCAGTTTGTTTTCCAACTAAATTCTCCACAATTGTAATCACAAATAGGATACCCTTTTTGTGATACAGTCTTAAGTAATAATAATTTGAATCATCATTGGGAATTTTAACCCAATTGAATTTTGATTGGAATATATTAGGGAGTCTTTCTTGGTCTGAAAAATTTCCATACTTAAAAATGGAATCTCCGTATTCATTAAATATTTCTAAATTTAAACCACCATGTTCTATTAAAAAAAATAGTTCTTCCTTTGTTTTGTGATTCGGCAATGCCTTTGAACGTAACCAAATATATTCTGAATCTGTAATTCGTTGGAGTTCAGAGTCATTGATCCAACCTGAAATTGATTCCCAATACACTTTATGCATTTTTTGAAAATCGATTTCACCATCATCATTGGTCGGAATATCACCAACAAAATATTCAGTATTTTCAGCAAGGTAATATTCTGCTAATGAACTATCTGTTGGTTTGGTGATGGAATAAACGTAAGAGGAAATAGAAACAGAGAATACGAGAAAAAGGAGGCAGATGGATAGAGTTGGTTTTTCTAAAAATCTGCCGCCTAGGTTTAACATACCGTCAGCTTAGTCTTCTAACGAAAACAAAATAGGCAATCTGTGCGCCATTTTCTTAGGTTGTCCTTGGACATATCCTGGACTGAAACGAACACGTTTGATAAGTTTCATAGCAGCCTCTTCAAACCCATAACCAACTCGACCGGATACAATTTTTGCCGATTGTAAACTTCCATCTTCATTGACTTGAACGAGTAGTACAACTTGTTTCTCAACAATATTAGCAGCTTTGGCTTGGGGAGGAAAATACTCCCGTAAATCAAAGTCAATGATTGCAGTCGGCATTTTGTCACCATTGAAGGAGAAAAGATATCCATCTTTATCAGTTCCGTTACCAGAGAGTTGGTTGGGATTGATGTCAGAGTTATCTGGTTCATCGGCTTTGTCTTTGTTACTACCTTCCACCCATTCTTGTTTTTCTATAGGTGCGGGAGAAGATGTTCCACCAATGAGTTCGGGAGGAATGTCTTCAAAGCTAACATCTACATCTTCAAAGTTGGATTCTTCAACGACTTCGTCACCACGCAATTGACTAATCTTATAACCTGCGTAAGTTGCGGTATGGACAAACAAACTTCCGATCAAACAAATATGAAACAAACGTTCCCTATTTTCTTTGATAGAAACTTTGAATAATTTCCATAACTCCGCTAAACGATTCATTTTTTTACACTGAGGGCAATTTTAGTAACACCCGCTTTTCGGATGATTCCCATCAGCTCCGTAATTTTACCATAAGGAAGGCTTTCGTCTGCTGATAACGTCAAGCGCATGTTAGGTCTAATTTTAGCTTCTCTTTCGAGATTTCGAACCAAACCCGTAACGTCGGTATCTTTTCCTTCCAAAAGGAGAGCGCCTGTTTTTGTAATGGCAACTTGTACCGACTCGGCAACGTTCGGATCAGCAGCTTGCACTTTTGGTAAATTGATATTCAAACTTTCTTTTTTTAGAAAGTTAGCCGTTACCATAAAAATGACAAGAAGTACTAAAATCACATCCACCATTGGGGTGATGTTTATACTTCCAATTTCTTCGTCTTGTGAACCTGATGCTCCAGCCATAATTATACCTTTGTCTTATTCATTTGATAAGAGAGTAGTTCTTTTTTCAGGATTTCTAAATTCTGTAGAATTACCTTGGACTTTCTTGAAAAATAATTGTTTGCCATTACCACTGGAATGGCCACTGCAAGACCAGCCGCTGTTGCTAGTAGAGCTGTTGAGATGGAACGCATCACTACTTCTGCCCCAGAACTTCCCAAAGTTCCCAGACCATAGAAAGCCTTGATGACACCTAATACGGTTCCTAAAAGTCCAATAAAAGGAGCGTTGTTACCAAGTGTATTTAAGATAGGTAAACGTTTTTCTAATTCCAATTTTTCGGATAAGATTTGGCCATCTAAACTTTCATCCAAACCTTTGCGGCCTAATTTTAATTGTTTGAGAGCAAATTGTAGGAATCTTGTATAAATAGATTCTTCACCCGCATCCGTTTTCCAGTGAATTTCTGGTTCTTCTTGTAATGATGTTCTAACTTCGGTTAGATAATCTTCGTTTTTTTTACCTAAAGATTTTTTATAATAAATTAATCTCTCTGCAAATACGGCGAGTGCAATCACACTCGCAATTCCCATTGCAATAAAGATTAATTCTTCACCTATTTCTACATACTCTTGCATACTATTCTCCGTTTTGAATGTTGTTAAATAATAGATATAATGGAATTTGATCTGCGCTGATTTGGTTGTTTGTTGATGAAAAACAAGATCGTAAACAAGCATTCACACTTGCGCCAACTAAACTTGATTCTATTAACGCAGGAATTGTAGACTTAGTGCAAACTCCTGAATCAGTTTTTGATTTCCAATCAGTCACCTGGCAATTGAAGGCACAGGTTTGTGCAATCCCTGACATATTTTTATATGCTGTGTTTGAAAGCATTGATTGGCATGTGTTTGTTTTTGCAGAAGCCGTTGTTTCCGTAAAAGTAGTACCAATGGATGTGGCATATGCTTTAAAACATAAATCTTTGTTTGTAATCATTGATTCACATGTTTCTTGAGGTGCGTTTGCTGTCATAAGGTATTGTAACAATACAGTTTCTTTGTATGAATCTTCAAACTTTTTAGGTTCGGAACAAGAGATACCAAATATTAGACAACTGATAAGAATGAAATGTTTCATTAGAAATGCACCTCCATCCCAACGTTAAAGAAAGGAATGACTGTTCCACCTGGAAGTTGTAAAGTTCCGAAAGTATCACTCTCTCTGGGATTTGTAGCGGAGAATGGCCTCGAGTTATCATAATCAAAACCGTTTTTGTTTTTTCTCATATATACGTTTACGATTTCTAAATACCAATTTAGATATCCCCAAGAATAGTTTTCGAATATATCAAATCGAATGTCGAAACGATGGAAGTCGGTACCTCGTTTTACATAACCATACTCGGAGGTGTAAGGGTTATTGGAATATTGTGGGTTCCAATAAGTTAGTCCATTGAGTGGATTTGAAAATCTACCACCGTCATCACCAATCACTGGTCTCGAAGGAACTGATGTTAAATAACTCCAACGACCACCAATTTGATAACTTTCTGTGACTCGCCATCCATAGATAAAATTAGCAACGTGAGTTCTATCCCAAGGTGCCAACTGCTCTTTTGAGTTTGGAAAGTATGCAGCTAAAATTTTTCTCTCAATACCACCAACTTGCGAATTGTCACCTTCGTAAACTTGGTATAAGTTTGTGTTTTGAAAGGATTGTGACCAAGTATACGAAATCCAACCGAACCAATCTCTTGTTCCTGGGCGTGCATTTTTTCGAATTAGAAGTTCATATCCATGCGACCAACCGGTTGCTCTGTTTGAATAATTTAACGGACGATTGGAAACGATAGGTTGTGTTAACCACTGTCCTTTATCCGGATTTAAACCAACAGGAGTGGAAACGTATGGATCATCAATGATGGTGTCAGTGAAGTTGTTTTTAAAAACTTCCATTTTAACCTGCCAAACTTGATCAATTTTTTGATCAATCCCTGCACTGATTTTCCTTGCTCTTTCAAAACGTAAGTCAGGGTTACCTGTTTCCGGATTGAAGTTGGTTGTGAGAGGAAATCTTGAAACATCTCCACCACTTCCATAAAAAGTCAGACCTTGGCCCACTTCAGGAAATGTATAAGATGCTGTTGCTCTTGGCGTTAATGCTCCATTGCCAGTGACTTGCACATAGTCGTAACGTACACCTGGCTCAAAAGCAAAGTTTCCATATTTAAAATGTAACGTTGTATATGCGTTGTAATAAGGAGTGTTTCCTTGAATGTTAAGAGGGCGACCAACAAAGTCAGGATTTGCCGAATTGTATGGGTTAGGTGCCGGATTGGTTGGATCGCGTAAAGCAACTTCCGTTCCATAATCTCTGAAGGAAAACTTTCTAACTTCAGTTCCAAAATCTATTTTTAGAAATCGTGTCGCAGTCCAATACGCATCTTGACGAACCCCAACATAACTACCCCGTTGGTATTGTTTTCCTTGGATGGATCCAAAACCAACATTATACTCACCAATAGGATCAAAGTTAATCAGTGTAATACGGTTTTGAAACTTGTCACCTGGAATCCAAGTATAACGAAGCGCTGTAGTTCGAAAACTTTGTCCAAAACTTGCCCTTGCTCCACTGAGGAGTGCAAAAGAAGCTGCCGTTGGATCATTTGACGGTTTGTTGGGTACGTCAATGGCGAAGTTGTCTTGAGCAGTCAGGTTATAAAAAGCAATCTGATGTTCTGGCGTAAAGTTATGAACATATTTGATTTGTGAATCGTTGTAACGTGGAAGACGGATCCCTTCAGGTAATAAACCAGTAGCTCCTAAAGTTTTGTCTAGATATCCAAGTTTACCAGCAATGGCTAGATATCCTTTTCCTCCAGAAGTGGGAGTGGCCGCATAAGCAGTAGTATTCCATAAAGATACTTGAAAAGCACCTTTGGTTTTTTGAACTGAATCTACAGTTTCAATTTCGATGATACCACCGGTCGCATTATTAAAGTTTGCTGGATAAGCACCGGAATATAGGTCGATGGATTTGATTAAATCATTATGAATGACCGATGTTAATCCATCTAAGTGGAATGGATATAAAATCGGGAGGTCATCATAAAGATAGGTGTTGGCATTGGGATTGGCACCACGAACGATGATTCCATTGGCACCACCACCAAAACCGATATTGGGAATGACTCCTGGAAGAGTTTCCAATGCACGAAGAGCCTCACCAAAGGTTCCTGGCATCCTTTTGATTTCTTCGTAACGAACTTTAGTTCGGGATGCAATGGTTTTTTCTCTTTCGCCTTCGACGACGATTCCCGTTCTAGGAGCACTCGCTTTTTTTTCTGTATAAATGGTTCTTTCTTCATCCGAAGATCCAACAGAAATTTTAATTTCTTGGATCCCAGTATCACGTAATAAACGTAAGGTGTAATCTCCTGGAGTTGGGAAATCGAGTGTAACATTTCCTTCTGCATCAGTCTGTGCAAATTTTTTGGTTTCGAAAATCAAAACAGACAAATTCTTCTCGGCGATTTCTTTTTTCGGATTGATTAGTTTTGCGCGAATACTCACAGCAAAAATTGGAGATCCTAAACAAAAAAGAAAAATCCCAAATATGATTCGATTATTTAATTTGAATTTTACTGAGTTCATTGAAGTTTAAATACCATGGGAGGTCTCCCGTTTCTTGTTCGAGGTAAATGAGGGTACAGGGTAGAGGATATCCAAGGAATGGACATTCTGTACGAGTAATCGCGATCGTACAAAAATCTAAATTTCTTTGGATTGGTTTGTTTAAAATGACCAGCGGTGGGTTAGGAATGGGATTACCACATTTTTCTGAGGCAAATTTTGCCGCTGCATAGACTTGGCTCTGTGCATCATCTGTTTCGACACGATCCACAGATGGGCCACAATTAATGAGAAGTCCACTAGCAAATAAAAAAAACAATATTCGAATCTTCATTTGTCACCTTTTGGTGTTGGAGTTTCTTCTTGTCCAACCACATCTGCTGTCACATTAACAACGGTAACAAGGCCTAGTGGGAAGTATGCTTTGTCTTCTCTTTGGATTTGGATATTGATGAGAGTTTTTCCATTAGGATATTTTTCTAAAATTTGACTCATCGCAAGTTCTACGTTAGGTGCTTTTGTTACAGGAAACATTCCAAGTAAATAGAAGGCGGAATCTTGCCCTGTCCCTTTTCCTAAAATTTTATAATCTGTAGACCGGACTACTGTTGCGGAATCAAATAAATAGATGTCTTTGGGTACATGAGAACCGATGCAACCCATGGCCATTATGGCGGCAGACAAAAAACTTATAAAAATTTTGAGAATGGTAGTTTTCATTTGTGACACTATTTTTTGTTCTTTATCGTAGATTGTGATGAAAAACGAACCAAGTCACCTTTCACAGTGAATCTGTATCTTGTCACTGGGCCAAAAATTGACTTATCATTCCAATAACGAATATTTACTAAAGCATCTCCAGATTCTTCTTCCATTAACTTCCCATACAAATCAGTAATCGGTGGTTCTGTAAGAGGGACTCCAAAAACAATGAAATCGAGAGCATACCATGTAAAAGTTTTCTCTACAGTTTTTGTAGTTTCATAAGGTGTGTTTGGGATTGGTTTGTTGCTTGTGGCGATTCCTACTGAGGAAGAAGCACAATTAACTAAAATAATAGAGAAAATGAGTATAAATGTAATTTTTATAAAATGTTTCATGAGATGGACTCCGTTCGTATCTATATCCCATTTCTTGGCATTTGGTCAATGGATAATTTACGTTAACGTTCATTAACTACTTAACTTGGAATGAACGCTACATATTCCGGAGTGAAATCGGAATGGGTTATAATTTGAGAGCTTCTTTGAGATTCTGTGCGAAGGATCGGCCCACGGGTAAGGTAGTTTCGTCTTCGTTTTTCAATTGGATGGTATAGGATCCACCTTTATCATAACGTAAACTTGTAACAAAATCTAAATTAACCAAAAAACCTTTGTGGATTCTGATGAACCGTTCAGAAGGTAATTTTTCTTCAATTTCTTTTAATAATTTTGAAGTTTCATAATCTTTTTGTGAAGTATGAACCACACAACTTTTGTTATTTGCGGATATAAAATGAATGTCTTGTAATGGTAATAAATACACAGCCGAATCAGATTGAATTTTGAGATGCGTTTTTTTTTCTTCTTTGGATGGATTTGTTTGTTTTGATTCTTGAAGAAAACGAAGTGCTTTATCTACAGATTTTCTAAATCTTTCAAAGGAAAAGGGTTTGAGTAAATAGTCGGTTGCATCCAAATCAAAGGCTTCCACTGCATGTTCGCTATAGGCAGTGGTGATGATGAAAAAGGTAGATTTACCGTGTTCTTTTCGTAAAATATCCATCCCATTCACAGCAGGAAGGTTGATATCCATAAAAACTAAATCAAATTTCTTTTCTTGAAGAAGATTTAATGCTTTGTCTCCACTTTCTGCAATGCCTGCAAGTTTCAGTTCCGAACAGTTCATGATATAATCCATCATGAGCATCCTAGCTGGATATTCATCTTCAATGATTAATACTGAATAGGTGGATGAGTCCATTTTTTTTATGTTACATCAATAAAGAAAAAAGTGACATCATCCTTTAACTCTTCTTCCGAGAATTTTGAGATTTGAACAATAATTTCTTGAGACAATGATTTTATATCCTTGTTTTTTCCTCTTTCTAGAAGATCAAGTATTTTGCTTTCACCAAACAACTTATTTTCGGCGCGAGCTTCTGTAACTCCATCAGTGAAAAAGAAATACCTGTCTCCTGTTTCCATTTTGTGGATCCATTCGCTATATTTAAAAGTTTCTTTCCAACCGATGATGGGGCCTTTTACATTCATTATTTCGAATTTACCCTTGATCCGATTGTAAATCAATGGGTTTGGATGTCCTGCAGAAGAAAAAATAACTGTTTTTTCGTTTGTATCAATGAGTGCACAACAAGCGGTGATAAAATATCGACTTACAAGTGAAGTGAGTGCTTGGTTCATATGTTCCAATACTTCTTTGGGAGAGTTGATGTTTTTGGTTGATTCGCGGAATTGTACTTTTACCATAGAAGATACAAAAGCAGCAGGAACACCGTGTCCAGCAACATCAGCAATTAACAAAAGCAAACGATTGTCATCTAATTCTACCCAATCGTATAAATCACCACCAACTTGTTTCATTGGTAAATATGTTGTATGGATGCGAATGCCAGTCGTATTCGGATGTTCTTTGGGCAAAAGATAACTTTGTAATTGGGATGCAAAAAACAAATCCTGCTCTAAGTCTTCGTTTTTTTCTCTAAGTTCAATGGTTCTTTCATGAACTCGGATTTCTAAGTCTTTGGTTAAAACAGAAAGTTCTTTTTCGTTTTTTGCGTGTCGGTAAGAGATAGCAACACCCGAAAGAATCATTAAAATTAAAAAACCATATTGGGTTAAATAAATATTTTTTCCAGAGGTTACATCGATCATGATATCAACGGTCGCACCTATACAGATACAAATAAATCCTACGGTTAAGAAGTATGCTTCTGCCTTTTTTTCTTTTGCTGCCCGGATGACTCCTCGAACAATAAAAAATACAACGAGCAATAGAGAGAATTCCCAAATTCTTAAAAGTAAAATCCTCGTTGGAATTTCAATATTCCAGGTTTGGAAAAAAGCTAAAGAGAGTAAAAATAAAACTAACAAACGTTCTTTTAAATGGAATTTTGTTTGGAATAAGGAATAACTGAAAAGGAAAATGGAAACAGGGAGTAAGGTTTGTGCTGTGAAAAAAACTTTTAACCAAAAAAGAAAAGAAAAGTTTGTGTATGTATAACTTATATTTAAGAGGGGGAGTCTCCACATAACAAATATGATTGTGGATAGTAAAAGATAAAAATTTGCTTTTGCCTGTCTTTTTAAAACAATTGAAAAAATTTGGTAAGCACCAATCCCAAAAAACAACATGATGAAACAAAAGTCGCGTCCATCTTCATTGATGATGAATTCTTGTAATAAATCATAGTTTCCGATAACTGGAATTTTTCGAAAGATTCCTCCTTGAAAGGTTTTGTTGCGAAAGTGGATTTCGAGTTCTAGATGGTTTAGTTCATTTTCTTTGAGTACGGAACTTGGAATAAAATACAAACGTTTGTAATACCAATTGGGCGAATACAACCCGTCTTCTGTAAAACCGCCTGTTTCTCCGAGTAATACTCCGTTGATGAATAGTTTATCAACTTCCTGAATTCGGTTTAAGTAGATACCAAGTGGTTTGTGATTTGGTTCGTAGTAAAACTCTGTTTTGTAAGTCCCGTGAACTGGTGGGTTTAGACCCTGGAGGGAAAGGCCTTTTCCAACTTGGATGGGTTTTGTTTCCCCTTGGGACGTAAATGTCCAGTCACCAGACATAGTTGTCAGGTTTTGGGAACTTACTTTTAGTGGTTCCGAGGAAAGCGAAAATACTGTAGTAAGTAAAATGGGAAAAATAAATGAGAGGAATCTCATCGGTATCGGCTAAGGATGGTTGCGTACAGAGATAATGCAAGTTGATTTTCCATCCCCCATTCACTTTAGTTATTTTTTTGGAGAGTATCTAGATGACGATCACCCAACTTCGATATATTGTTGCCTTGGATCAGTTCAAAAGTTTTGCAAAAGCCGCCGAACATTGTTTAGTTGCTCAGCCTACACTCAGTTTACAAATTCAAAAAGTGGAACAAGAACTAGGATTCGAACTGTTTGATCGAAAAAAAAATCCGGTCATTACCACAAAATTAGGGAAAGCCGTTGTGGATCAGGCCAAAAATACTTTGAAGGAAGCCGACAAACTTTTTGAGATCGCTGGTCAATGGAAGGATGAACCTGCGGGAAATATTTCCATCGGAATCATCCCAACGGTTAGTAATTATTTAATTCCTTCCATTTACAATCGTTTGCAAACAGAGTTTTCGAAAGTAAACTTTCGTATTTCAGAATTACCCACTCTTTCCATTATCGAAAAATTGGAATCGGAAGAAATTGATTTGGGAATCCTTGCCACTCCGTTAAAAGTTTCAAACATCGTAGAACACCCGCTTTACTATGAGCCCTTTGTTGTTTATTATCCGAAAGATGCCAAAGAAAAGTCTAGTTCCGTATCCATGAAACATATTGAAAAGTATCCTTTACTTGTACTCGGTGAGGAACATTGTTTTCGCCATCAGTCCTTAAAAATCTGCAACCGTAACTCATTGGCTAAAATTGAAAGTGGAAGTGTGGAAACTTTGAAACGAATGGTTGATATGGGAATTGGCGTTACCTTGTTGCCAAAGTTGTCTGTAGATTCATCTTCCAAACGAATTGTTCCTTTTGATTCTCCGGAACCGGCCAGGGAAATTAGTTTGGTTTACAAAAAAGGTTTTTACAAAACGAAAATTCTAAAAAAACTAACGAGTTTGATTTTGAATGTAATTCCAAAAGACTACCATTCGAAGGAAAAATTCAAAATCATTGGAGTGTCACTCAACCAAGATTAACGCTAAAATAGCTTAATAGTTTTTATAAATCTTTGCATTTATAGTATTTATTTTACAAATGATCCGATTTGGGCTATATTCTTCTTAACAACAAAGGAGGATATTCAATGTCCAATATCAACACTCAAATTCCAGACTTCACTACGGAAGCTTTCCATAACGGTGCTTTTAAAAAAATTAGCAAAAAAGACGTTCTTGGAAAATGGTCCGTATTTGTTTTTTATCCGGCAGATTTTACTTTTGTTTGCCCTACTGAACTTGGCGACGTGGCAGACTACTATGCAGAACTCCAAAAAATGGGAGTGGAAGTGTATTCCGTTTCTACTGATACACATTTTGTTCACAAAGCATGGCATGAAGCAAGTGACACAATCAAAAAAATCAAATTTCCAATGCTCGGTGATGCTTCAGGAAAGATCACTCGTGGATTTGGAATTATGATTGAAGAAGATGGTCAAGCACTTCGAGGAACCTTCGTTGTGAACCCAGAAGGTGTGATCAAAACTGCTGAAATCCATGATTTAGGAATTGGACGTTCTGCTGAGGAACTAGTTCGTAAAGTGCAAGCAGCTCAATATGTTGCGAACAACGACGGCGAAGTTTGTCCAGCAAAATGGAAACCAGGTAATTCCACTTTGAAGCCAGGTCTTGACTTGGTAGGAAAAATCTAAACTAAATTAGGCGGGGTAAAACCCGCCTAAATCGGGAGGTTATTATGTTAGATGAATCAACAAAGGAACAAGTAAAACAATATTTCGAAAGAATTAAAAATCCGGTAAACATTCGTTTGTTTTCGGGAGATCATGAAAAAAGAGGGGAGTTGGTAGAATTTTTAAACGATATCGTATCACTCAGTTCTATGATCACTTTAGAAAATTCAAACGATAAAAATGATGGCCTTCGATTTGCAATTGTTGCAGAAGGAAAACCAACAGGAATTGAATTTTCTGGAATTCCTATGGGTCATGAATTCACTTCTCTCATTTTGGCAATTTTGCAGTCCGGTGGAAATCCAATTAAATTGGAAGAAGGGATTTTATCTGCAGTTTCCAAACTAACAGAACCTTTACATTTTGAAACATTTATCTCTTTAGATTGTCATAACTGTCCTGAAGTGGTGCAGACACTTAACAGTTTCTCATTGGTAAATCCTTCTATCTCTCACAATATGATTGATGGAGCTATGTATCCTGAACTTGTGAAAGAAAAAAATATCCAAGGTGTTCCTGCAGTTTTTCTAAATGGAAAACGTTTTCTTTCTGGAAAGGCAGAAGCTTCGGTTATTTTTGATAAACTTTTAGAATTGTATTCCATTCCCGAATCCAAAACCGAAAATTCTGAAATTACAAATCCAACAGAAATTTATGACGTAACTGTCATTGGTGGTGGGCCTTCCGGTGTAACGGCTGCCGTTTATTCGGCTAGAAAAGGATTAAACACCCTTGTCATTGCTGATAGGTTAGGTGGTCAAGTTAAAGACACTTTAGGAATTGAGAACATCATTTCGATACCTTATACAACTGGGCCAGAACTTACGAATGTATTGTCAGAACAGTTAGAGAAAAATCAAATTCGTAAAAAAGAAAATGTTCGTGTATTAAAAATTGAACCAGGGAAATTGAAAACCATTCATTTAAATACAGGGGAACGAATTCTTACAAAAACGATCATTCTTTCTACCGGTGCTAAATGGCGAGAACTTGGTGTCCCAGGAGAAAAAGAATTTGTGGGAAAAGGTGTTGCGTATTGCCCTCATTGTGATGGCCCATTTTTTAAAGACAAAGATGTGGCTGTGGTTGGCGGTGGTAACTCTGGTGTGGAAGCAGCTCTTGATCTCAGTGGGATAGTAAAATCAGTCACCTTGATTGAGTTTGGTGATAAACTCAATGCGGATAAGGTGTTACTGGATAAGGTTGCGGCATCTTCCAATATCAAAACCTTAGTTAAAGCCCAAACTATGGAAATCCAAACGAATACAGAAAAAGTAACAGGTCTTATTTACAAAGATAGGAGTTCTGAAAAATCAGAAACCATTCCGTTGGAAGGAGTTTTTGTTCAGATCGGACTTGTACCAAACAGTAGTTTTGTGAAGGATTTGGTTGCAACCAATCGTTTTGGAGAAATTTTAGTAGATGAAAAATGTAAAACCAATGTGGATGGGATTTTTGCTTGTGGGGATGTGACAAACACACCTTATAAACAAATCATCATTGCGATGGGTGAAGGTGCAAAGGCTGCGATTAGTGCTTTTGAATATCTTTTACACGCGGCTTGAAGATAACCATTTTTCCACTGTATTATAAAGATCGACGGAGGAAATCGGTTTGGTTAGAAAGTCATCCATTCCCGATTCCATCGCCGTATCTTTCACAGAAAAAAAAGCTCCCGCTGTCAATGCGACGATGGGAGTTCTGCGATCTAATTTTTTTTCTAAGGTTCTAATTTCAACAGATGCCGTATAACCGTCCATCACCGGCATTTGTAAGTCCATAAAAATAAGGTCTGGTATTTTTTTCTGGAACTGGTTTAAGGCATCAGCTCCATCAACAGCATATCTCAATTGAATGTTGGGATATCTTTTTAATAACATTTTCGATAGTAATCTTTTGTTTAAATCATTATCTTCCACTATTAAAATATCATTTTGGATCAGATTGTTTTCGACGATGATGGATTCGTCAGGTGTTGATTGTTTTTCTTCAAATAAATTGGAAGATACAGATCCTGAAGAATTTACATGTAAGGTTAATACAAAATAAAAGGTACTTCCTTTCCCGAGTTCACTTTCGAATCGTAAATGGGAATTCATTTTTTGAATGAGTTCACTTGTAATAGTGAGACCAAGCCCCGTTCCTCCATACTTTCTTGTGATGGATGTGTCGGCTTGCGAAAAGGAATCAAATAGTTTTGTTTGTGAACTGATATCAATTCCGATTCCGGTATCAGCAACAGAGAATTCAATATCAATAATATCATCAGACCCTTTGATTGGTTTTACAGAAACTACTACTTCTCCTTCATGAGTAAACTTAATTGCATTCCCAATTAAATTGGAAAGCACTTGTCTCACACGTAAAGGATCTAAAGAAACAAATTTAGGGAGTGCCGGATCTAAATTTAGTTTTAAAAGAATGGCTTGAGAAGCTGCTGAAATTTGGAAAAGATCTACCGTTGACCGGACTAAATCGATGAGATCTGTACTAATCAGTTCCAGATCCATTTTACCCGAATCAATTTTTGAAAAATCTAGGATTTGATTCACTAAAGATAACAAACTTTTTCCAGATAGGTAAATACTTCGTAAATATTCCTTTTGTTCGTCGGTAAGTGATGCGTGTAATAGAAGTTCTGTGAAACCAATGATTCCATTGAGTGGGGTTCTAATTTCATGACTCATATTGGCCAAAAAGTTACCTTTTGCCAAGTTGGCTGCTTCAGCCATTTCTTTTGCTTTTCGCAAAGTATATTCTATCTTTTTGATTTCAGTAAGATCGGAATTGGAACCAACCATTCTAATTTTATTACCGGAGGCATCTCTTTGGATATAACATCGAGATAAAACATGAGCATAATTTCCTTTTCTTTTTTTCATTTGAAAACTAAACTCAAAAGTTTCTCTTTGTGAATGCATGATGTTATCTAAAAATTCGGATACCCACTCCTGATCATCAGGATGGATTAAACTTTTCCAATAACTGATTTGGACATTTTCTGGTTTTTCATCGTTACCAAATTCTAACCACCATCTTCTCGAATAAATAACCGAATCGTTTGTTAGGTCCCAATCAAACCAACCATCAGAACTAACTTCCAAAATTAAGGCATAGCGTTCGTTAGATTCTTTTAGTGCACTTTCTGCACGTTTTTGTTCTGTAATGTCTTTACTTGCGCCAATGATAAATTTAAATTTCCCATCAACTTCGATAGGAGTGAGAGCTGTAGTCCAAACTTTTGTGCCCGCTGGCATCGGTATACTTTCTTCATAGGAAATTGTAGATTTTGCTTTTATGGCATTTCTAAAATTTTTGATAATAGGTGCACCTAACACCTCACCCAAAAGATCAATGGGAGTTTTGCCTTGGATCAAAGTTTGTGAGACACCAGTAGCTTTTTCGTAAGCAGAATTAATTCTGCGGATTACAAAATCTCCCGTATCGATGATTTCCACAAGAAACATGGAATCTTGGCTTCCATTAAAAAGTATATTGTTTTCGAGTAATAGTTGTTTTATGTCTAAAGATTCGTTTTTGATAAAATCTTGTAAAAAAAGTAATTCAGAAATGTCTGTGACCATTCCATCAAATCGTAAAACTTTTCCGGATTCATCTCGAATCAATCGACCTTGGCTTTGAACAAATTTGATTTGGTTGTCTTTTGTTAGGATTCGGTATCGGATTCGAAACTTATCATTTTGGTTTAACGAATCTAGCGCCTGTTTGACTATCTGTGTATCTTCTGGGTGGATCATTTTCCACCAAGCACCTAATTCTTGTTTGAAAAAATCAATGGGATACCCACTGAGAGTTTCCACAGAAGGACTGACATAAATAATTTTTAATTCAGGAAAACTAGCCGAAAAAACTACCTCCTCCATGGCGGAGAGAATTTGCATTTCCAATGAAGGAGGAGGAGTTTGCATACCACCCATTCGACGAAAAATTTTTGGGAATTTACTAACTAAATTATGATTTTCTAATAAGAAATGGGAGGGCTAATTTGGGGGTGAATTTGTTGTAACTCATTCCCAGAAAGTCCGTTTGGTTGAGGATCCGAAATTCATCAATGAAGAATGGCCAAGGAAAGGGAGCATTTTTGGTATATTCCAGAATGAGGCTTGGTTTTTCGTCAATTTTTGATTTTCCTATGGATAAATTCATGGGATAACGCATTTGGAACTCGGTTTTGTTAGGGGGTAAAAACAAATTGTAGGCAATTTCTGAGCCATCAAACGATTTCCCCCACCAGTGCCGAAACGACATAAAATTCAAACTGAAACTAGCACCCGTTTGGAACCACTTGGGGCCAATCCATTCTGCTTTAAAATTTCCAACCGGAAACGATTCAGGTGCTTTTAATTCTAAAAATTGTTTTTTGATTTGAATGAGAGACATCGTCATCAATCAAATTGCAAAAAACCAAAAGCATAGCGAAAATTCCGATAGATTTAAAAAAATATGGAAAGATTTTCCATTTCATTCAGGAAAGTGTTGGCAAGAGGAGGTGTCCATCATAGAACAGAGAACATTCGAATTGCGGAGTTCTCATGCGTAAGTTGGTATTGGCTTTTAGTTTATTATTTTTCCTTGGCTCTTGTAATTCCATCACTGGACTTTTTCGATCCATCAAACGAGTCATTTTTCCAAGTAGTTGTCGCATTGAAGTCAAACTCGACACAACAGATCTCAAATACTTAGAGGATCTTTGGGACTACCAAATTTTGGTATCAGAAGATACCAACTTAAAAGAACTCGCTTCCGCAGTAGAAATTTTACCCAAACCGTCCAATCCAAAAACAGAATTTTCCGATTATGTAAGTCGTGATTTTTCTTTAGATCATTGGAACTTTGATCCAGGTGTTGCTTATGAAATTAAAATTGGAAAATTTTATGCAGAGAACGATTGTTTCTTAGAGACACCAGTTAGTTTCAAACTTCCCGTGATGGCAAAAAAACCATCCTTCTATTTATCACGGGAAAATATTTTTGAATCCAATTTAAACAAAGTCCTTCCTATCTCTATTTCGAATGTCCCTGAATTTGAAATTCGTTCTGCAGAATTGTCTATCCCTGTTTTAGTGAATGCAGTGGCAACACTAGGCAATCGTTATTATGATTTTGAAAGCCAACTGAATTGGAAAAAAACAGTATGGAAGTCGGGGATCAAAGTGAACTCTTTTGGAAACCAAGGGATGGATATTGATCCCTATTTCGGTTCCAAACCAAACACTAAGGCATGGATTGCTTTTCAGTTAGGTGCTAAAGTCATTGGAGAAAACAACAAAGAGGAATTCAAAAAAGAATCCATTTTTTTACAATCGACTAATCTAGGAATCACAACAAAATTAGATCCTAATACCCTCCATGTATGGGTACATTCTCTATCAAAAGCAGAGCCAGTCGCAAATACAAATATGAGTTTGTATGAGAAAGGCAGTCTTCGTGGGACTTGTAAAACGGATAAAGATGGTCATTGTACTTTGCCGACAATCAATGACACAAAATCTCTCGAAAAATCAGTGTTAATTGCAGAAGATTCTTCTGGAGATAAAACCTTTCTTCATTTTAATGAAACACATATTGACGGTTATAGTGACTATTATTCAGAAAATAATGTAAAAGGAAAAATTTACTTTGATCGAAAACTTTATCGTCCGGGTGATCGAGTAGAAATTAAAGCAGTCCTTGCTGATCGAAAAAATGGAAGTCTAGTTCCTTATGCTTCTAAATCGGTAAACTTACAAATTCGTGATTCCCGCGGAAAGGATATATCCAATACAAATTTAAGTTCTACAGGGCAGGGCGGCGTATACGCTGGATATACGATTCCTTCAGATGCACCACTTGGTCATTATTCAGTTTCGGTTTACGTTCCTGGCAAATCCTATTCTGTAACTTATGATACCTTCCAAGTAGAAGAGTTCCGTCCCGTAAATTTTATGGTGAATGTGAATTTGGCAAATGCTGTTAACAGAGACCAAAATGTAAAAGGTGCTGTCGAAGGTAAGTATATGTTTGGGGCTCCAATGGGAGGAGCAAAGGTCAGTTATTCGGTATTAAAAAGAAAAAGATATATCAACTTTGACTCTTTTTCGAATTACGATTTTTCGGATACATGGTATGATTATGAGGATGAATATTCTGATAGTAATTCAGATTATATAACTGGATCGGAAGGAGTTTTAGACAGTAAAGGTTTATATAGTTTAGATATCCCCGTTCAAAACTTAACTCGTAAGTTTGTGACTGATGGCGAAGATATAGAAATTGCCGATCCTTTTAATTTAGTGGTAGAGTCTTCCGTATTTGATGTAGACGGAAAATCAGTCACCAAGTCTTCCAGTATCCCTTACAACCCATCAGAATCTTATGTTGGTTTAAAATGTAATGATAGATACCAATCTTTAGATAAACCATTTCAATTTGGTGCGGTATCTGTCAACTTACAAGGTAAAGCTGTTGCCGGTGTGGAACTAAAAGCATATATCATTTATAATGATTGGACTTCCGTTTTGTCTAAAGGTCTTGGGAAATTTTTCTTTCGTAGCAACCAACTAACGAAAAAAATTGTGGAAGTTAAAAAGTTGGTATCGAAAGTCGAAGGCGTTTCTTTCGATTATCGTGCAAAAGATCCAGGTAGTTATACTATTTTAGTTTTGAATAAGGATAAGGTTTTTTCGCGAGTTGATTTTTATGCTTACGAAAAGGAATCATATTATACTTGGGACTTTCGTGGAGACGACTCCATTGAATTACGTACCGATAAACAAGAATACAAAATTGGAGATAAGGCAAAAATTCTAATCAAATCTCCACTTCAGAATTCTCGAGTGATTGTGACTGTAGAAAGAGATTCTGTATATTTCAAAAAATCATTTTTGATGAAAGGAAATAGTGCACCTCTTGAAATTCCAATTGAAGAGTCCTATCTCCCGAATGTGGATGTCAATGTTGTTATGTTATCAGGAAGGTTGCCGGTTCCCGAAGGCCTTTCCTCTGATGATATCAAAGAATTTAACGAACAAGACTTAGGTGCTCCGAAAGCAAAAACGGGATCAGTCACTTTAAAGATTAATTTGGCTTCTAGAACGGCACCTGTAGTGATCAAAACAGACAAACAGGAATACCAACCGAGAGAACAAGTAAAACTATCAATCCAAACAAATCCTGGAGCAGAGTTGACTGTCTCAGTTGCCGATCGAGGTGTTTTGGATTTGGTGGGTTATTCCTTCCAAAGCCCAGTCCAAATGTTCTATCAATATTGGTATAATATTGTCAAAACCTTTGAACTTCGTAGTATGATCATCAAACATTATATATACGAGAACAAAGGTGATAGTCCTGGAGGAGATTACGGCGAAGACTCAGGTGGTGGGTTCTCTGCAGAATCCGAATCTGGGGCAAGGAAAGATTTTCGTTATACTGCTTATTGGAATCCAGTTGTGATTGCCGATAGTAATGGAAACGCCGACTTAAGTTTTGTTTTACCAGACAACCTAACTACGTTTAGGGTGATGGTGGCTTCCTCTGCCAATGGAAAATTTGGAGCTTCCAATTCTGAATTTATTGTTAAAAAGAACCTGGTTCTACAAAAAACGGTAGCAAGGTTCATTCGTGTTGGCGATAGTTTAGAATTAGGTGGTAGTATTACTAATAACACCAAGAAAAAAGGAAAATTTAAATACAAAATCGATTCAAAATTTTTATCCGAAGACAAAGGTTGGAATTCGATTGAACTTGCAGCGGGTCAAACCAAGGAAGTCCTTAGAACCTTCCAAATTTCCGAATCACAATATATCAAACTGAAACAAAGCCAACCTAAAGATGATATCCAATTATCCTATCAAATTTCTGTGGAACCAGAAACGGGTGCAGAGTTTGCCGACTTAAAAAAATTAGACCTCAGTGATTCACTCGTTGTCACGATGCCAATCAAAGAATTTGATCCTGTAACCTCCGTTCAGTTTTCTGGTTATACGGATTCGGAACACAAAACCTTAATATCTTTTCCGAAAAAAGAATCTATATTACTCAACAAAGGATCTTTGGACATCCGAATGTCGGGAACGGCTCTCACAGCCTTAAAATCAGCGTTTGATTTTTATGAATCCAATCCTTATTTTTGTATGGAACAAAGGACTTCTGCTTATTTACTTTCTCTTAGTGCGGGTGAGTTACTAAAAGAATTTCAATACAAAGCTCCGGCAAAAGATTCTTATGATTTTACTCAAATTGAAAAATTGTTTTTAGATGAGATGTCTGAGTTTCAAACCTCTGACGGTAGTTTTAAAGTTTGGAAAGGACATGGTCGGACTGGTTATCCTTATTTAACTGCTTATATTGTTTCGGTAATGCAGATGGGAAAAGACAAAGGAAAAAGATCGAATCCCAAGGCTTATGATTTAGCCATCCAATACTTACAAAATTATGTAAAAAATCCTACGGAAACTTCGATTCATTCCTATCAAACATTGAGTTTGATTTACTCTGTTCTTGCGAAAGATAAAAAAGATATCCATTCTTTAGAAAAAACATTGGTCGATCATTTCGAAGAATTGAATTTAAAATCTCGCGGAATTTTTCTTACATCTTATGCTGAAACCCATAAATTGGAATCTTCTGATTCTGATCCTGTGTTTAAAAAATTATTCGCTGAATATACAAATTATATAGTATATGACAAAGAATTATTCACTCTCAAACCGTTGAAAAAAAATGCAGATGAATCCTATTATTATTCGTATTATAGTTCTTCAACAGTTCTTGGTAACTATTTACGATTGTTATTGAAAGTAGATTCAAAAAATCCAAGGATTGTTGATTTGGTAAAATCGATTATGTTGGATAGGCAAAAACAGTATTGGTCAGACAGTCACAGTGTTGGAACCATTGCTCTTGCCTTGGCAGAATATAGGAATCGTTTCGAATCAACTTCTTCCGATACAGAAGGCCAGGCGATCTTTGGAGAAAAAACTTTAATAGATGAGTCTTTTTCATCTTCCTCAGATTCCATATACAAAGAAGAAATTACCTTTGACCGACTTTTCGATAGTAAGGATCCTTCTGGTAGACCATTACTATTTAAACGAACTAGTTCAGAAGGAAGACTTTATTTTCAATCTAGGTTGATGTATGTTCCGGTAAAAGATACCACCACACAAAAGTTTAATGGTCTTGAAATTAGAAAAACTTTGTATCGAATCGACGGAAGAAATTCCAATGGAGAACCTATCTTAAAAGAAGTCACAAACCTAGAACGTGGCTCTACCTATCTTGTAAAAGTAAAGATACTTAGTAATTTGGACCAAGCGTTCGGAATGATTGTGGATCCTATTCCAAGTAATACCGAAATTGTAAATACTTCGTTTTTGACCGAAAAAAAATCAGATGCCGAAGATACAGATGTTACAATTACTTATTACGGCGGATATAAAGAATATCGAGATGATCGTGTTATCTTTTCGGAAGATTACATAAAAAAAGGTGAAACGGAATTTAATTACATTCTCAGGCCAGTTGCCAAAGGGAATTCCATTATGCCAGCCTCTAAAACATTTTTGATGTATCATCCACAGTTTTATGGAAATACCAACACCATCCGAGTGAAAGTGGAGTGAGTTCTGTAAAAAAATATATAATATATTCAATGTTAGTGGGAATCTTTGTTGTCCCACTAATCGTTTTTTTATTAAGACCAATTTCTTTTGAATCCTTTCAAAACCACACAACAGTTCGTATCCTTACGAAAGAAGGTACTCTGATTGGTAGAGGAAAAAACAAAAACCAATCCAAACAAGATTGGGAAAGTATTCGCGAATACCCAGACTTTGTTCCTGAAATTTTAAAAATTGCTGAAGACAAACGATTTGATGACCACCATGGAGTGGATGTATTTGCAGGTATCAACTCCCTTGGTTCTTATTTATTTTCAAACGGTAAACGGGGAGGTGCATCTACCATCACTATGCAACTCGTACGAATACAAAATCCGGAGATACGTTCGTATCCTTTTTTGTTCCGAAAAAGTTTTGAAATTTTGGAAGCACTTCGGTACGAAGTTTGGTTATCCAAATCCGAAATTTTGGAAGCTTACTTAAATTCTGTTTCCATCTACGCGAATACAGCAGGATTTCCTTCCGCATCACTCTTATTATTTGGTAAACATATTCGTTTTTTGTCGATTGAAGAAACTGTTTATCTTACAGTTCTGATACGAAAGAATAAACCCGAATTAAAAGAACTTTCGATTCGTTATAACAACCTCCGAGATAGAATCAAATATTCAATCCCAAAGTTAGAGAATCCAAACGAACTAAAAGTTGGATTTGTCACACCAAACTTAATTAATTCTTCAGAACAATGGAAAGGAGAAAACCAACACTTCTTAAATTGGATCCGCATTTTGATTTCAAAACCATCAGAAGAATTTGTTTCATCCTTATCCTCAGAATTGAACTCCGAATTACATTCCATCGTGAATTCCGAATTGGAAGGTTTGGAAAGATGGAATGTTTCCAATGCTTCTGCCATTGTTTTGGAACGGGTTCCCGGTAAAAAAGATGAATTAGAACTCAAAGGAATGATTGGATCCAAAAATTTTTTTGAAGATGGAAATGGAATGGTAAACGGCAGTTTAGCCTATCGAGATGCAGGAAGTACGTTAAAACCATTGTTATATGCAGCTGCTATTGATAAAGGGTACTACTCAGTTAATTCGATTTTTTCTGATGAAAAATATTCTTTTTCTTTAGGACAAGGAGGGAACTACCTTCCCAGAAATGCAGATCTTCGGTATTGGGGAGATCTCACCTTAGCAGAAGCTTTAGGAAACTCGCGGAACATACCGGCTGTGACTGCGATCAATCAATTAGGAGTAAATACATTTTATCGTTTTTTGCAATCTGCAGGATTTCAACATTTAAAAGAATCCCCTCAGTTTTATGGGCCGGGGCTTGCTTTGGGAGCGGGTGGAACAAGTTTACTTCAACTAACTCGTGCTTATGGGTCATTCCCACTCAAAGGAATTCTCCCCAAAATTCGACTAGGAAAAATTGATAATCAACCATTATACTTTGGTGACTCGACCCAATTATTTTCACCAGAAACTGCAGAAGAATTAAAATTTGTTTTGCGAGATCCTAAATTAAGGCAGAGAGCTTTCGGACGAAGGAGTTATTTGGATTTTCCATTTCCTGTTTCTGTAAAAACAGGAACTTCGAAAGATTACCGAAATTCTTGGACAATTGCGTTTAATGAAAATTATGTGGTGGGTGCTTGGGTTGGAAATTTTTCTGGAGAACGAACCATGGATGTTTCCGGTTCTTTTGGAGCCGGACGAATTGTTCAAAATATTTTTCGCAGTCTGATGAAAGACAAACCAAAACTTGAATACCATGCCCATTTAACGGAAACTAGAAATTTTTGTCGATTCACTGGGAAATTAGCACAAATGAATTGCCCTTCCATTGTCCTCCGAGTTAGAAAAAAAGTAATATTTCCCGAGCCATGCGATAAACATAAAGAAGAATCTTCTGGATCTGTTTTAGGTGTGGGTTTTGTTTATCCTTCAATGGGACAAATATTTTTATACCATCCATCTTATGAAAAAGAAACACAAAGTATCCCTGTTCGAATTCGAGAAATCAAAACCTTAAAAGACCCAAAATTAATTTGGAATGACAAAGAGGAACTAAAACCATCCTCAAACGGTGAGTTACGTTTGCCTATCATTCGAGGTAAACAATCACTAGTATTGTTTGATGGAGAAATGAAGAAGGCATCTGTTGATTTCGAAGTTAAATAAGTTGGGTAATTCACTTCGTTCTTTGTTTTTAGAGAATCTTTCCAACTTACTATTGTATATTACGATTTATATTTTTTTAGGCCCTAGTACATTTTCATTCCATGTTTGGTTCTATTTTCATGGATATTTAATCACTACATTTACTGTCCTTACAGTGGTTTTAGATTTCTTTTTGCAAAAGAAGGAGAAAATTAAAAAATCAAATCAGTATTTATTGAATCGATTGGTTCTTTGGACTTTATTTGTAATGGTTCTTGGTTACCAACAGGTATACCAAACTACATTGGATCTGTCCCTTGTTGTTTATTTTTTCCATCACCTTTTTATTTTATATTCAGACATTCCCAATTTTTTATACCAATGGAACCTATGGCAATGGATTGGATTGGTGATTGGATACTATCTGATTTTGAATCAAGAAGTTTTGGATCTGAAAAAGGATTGGGTTAAGTTTCTTTTCTGTCTTTTGTTATTTGTTTCTTTCCGTTGTGTATCTGACTTAGTCAGCCCGAACACAATTCAAAATCCTAATCTTTTAACCTCGACCAGCCGACCTAAAACAGAATTACAATCCATCACTGGTACACCAAATATAGTTTTAGTTTTATTGGAAGGGGTTCCGAGAAAACACTTAAGTAAATTAAAATCTCGTTACATCGATTATTCTAAGTTAAGTGGTTCTCATTTTTGGATCCCTATGCCACATACATCTAAAAGTCTTTTTACTTGGATGACAGGAGAGTCACAACTTTCTAACACACGTATGCAACTGAATGATTCTCTATTAGACTCTAGTCTTCCAAAATTACTAGAAACAAAATATGGTTATCAGACGGAGATGATCTATACGCAGTCCATTTACTTTGAAGGGATGGAACAGTTCTTTCCAAAAATTTTTGGAGTTGTTTTGGATAAATCTGAATTAGAAAAAAAATATGGATCTCTTCATTCTTCTTTTAGTTGGGGAATGGATGACCGAGTAATACTTCCCTCGATCAAACAAATTTCTGAAAAAGAAAATAAACCGATTTTTTTGTTTTTGGGATTAAGCCAAACACATAGTCCTTACTTTGTGTCCAAAAAAAAATTTGATGGCCAATGGAAATCACCATTTGATCGTTATATGGAATCTCTTTTGGAAGATGTCGAGGTTTTGGATTCAATTATATCTTACTTAAAAGAAAACTTTTCCCGGGATACGATAGTCATTCTTTCTGCCGATCACGGCGAATCTTTTGGGGAAGAAGGAGCCCATGCTCATAACTATTCTTTATTCAATCAGGAAACAGACGTTCCTTTTTTATTGTATTTTGTCAAATCGGGACAAATATATATTCCGAAATCTGGAAGTTCCATTCATTTTAAAAATACCATTCTGAATTTGCTTGCACCTAACGTTCTGCAGGGAGACCAATTAAAACAAACAAATTTTTTTAAATCAAATTATCAATTGGATTTGGTTTTAAAAACTTGGAATTCAGAAATTCAAAAATCATGGATCACAAATGAAAAAAAATACATCTATCATAGTGATAGAGATTTGTTATTAGAAATGGATTTTGCAGAGGAAAAAAGAAGAGAAGTAACTGATCCTAAATTGAAACAAAGGGTTTTGGATCATATACATGCGGAGATTCGTTAGATAGTTCGAATACCATTTAACAATGTTAATATGGATGTTCTTAAAAAACTTTTATAATCTAAAACAAATATATCTAAACCGTTGTCTGTAACTGCTTCTCTCACTTGATTGGAAGGAAAACCATGAGACCAAGATCCAACGGCTAAGGCATGGCATTGCATCAAAAATAAAAACCCAGATTGTTCATTCATAAAAGGAAAGGTTTGGCAAAGAAGAGGTAGAATTTTATAAATTTGTTCTTTTAAACTAAGTTTGAATTCTCGAATGGTTTCTACGCTGGCATTTTTTTCTAAGATCGTAGGAACAATAGGAAGGAGTTTTAAAAATCGAACATGACGATCCATGGAGTCAACAAACCATTTGGCAAACAAATTTGCATCAATGGATTTTGTTTCTGTTAGAAAATTTTCCATGTCTAAAAACCAGGTTTCATAGTCGGTTATATGTACACGAAGGCAAAGGTCTTCTTTTGTCGGAAAGTATAAGTATAAAGTACCTTTTGCAATTTTCGCTCGTTTGGCAACTTCATCCATTGAGAGTTCCGCCCAATCTTTTTTTTGTAAAAGAAAGGCCGCCGATTGGAGAATGGATGCACGTTTGGAAAGTTTGTCTTTTTCCAATACGGCTCTTTTTTTTGGCGAACGTTCTGCAACGGGTGTGCGGCTCATACCTCCAATATGAGAAAATCCAAAAAATTACGCTAGAAAAAAATGCTTATTGACTATAGGTCAATTCAAAGCAACTAAGAGTCATTTATACGTGACTTATAGTCATAAAATTCTTAAATTTTGTTAAGATTTATTTAAATCTTTCTATACAAAACAAAATACAAGAATCAAAATTCGATACAAGATAAAGTAAAATTCTGATTTCTGCCAAATCGATAAATTAGGATGTATTTATGAAAGTTCTTCACTCTTTTGGAACCATATTTTTTGTTTTTATTTTCCTGGGTTCCAACGTTTCGTTTTTAAATGGAAAACCAAATTCTTGTCCTAAGTTCACTGAGGAACAAAAAATTGAAAAACTTTTGGTAGGAGTTGGGAAACTGAAAGGAAGTTTGATCCGCAATGGAGAAACTCATTCCGCGGAAGCTGCAGAAAAACACTTACGGTACAAACTAGAAGAAGCAAAAAAATCCTTCTTTGCTCCCGATCCCAAAGAATGGACTGCTAAACTATTTATTGAAAAAATTGCGACTAAATCATTTCTTACAGGAACTCCTTACCAAATCAAATTTTTTGATGGTAAGGAAATTAAATCGAGTGAATGGTTACTTGCCGAATTAGGTAAAATAGAATCTTGTATGTAAGATTGTTTTTCTGAAAAAAAATGACAAACAAGGGTTGTAAAAAAATAGAAACATTATATTGTATTGCTCCGTGCCAAAAGACAGGAGAAATCTATGATACGATTTTCAATTTTTTATTTTTCAATTCTATTCTTTACTTTCTCACTTTTAGCTCAAAAGTTAGAATCCGAATTTTTCTATAAAACTGATTTCAATATCCGACCAACATTTGTGGAAGAGAACAATCCTTTCTTTGTGAATGGAGGGAAGTGGATTTACTTAGGCCGGACTGCTGATTTTGACGAACCCGGTTTGTATTTTTATGATCTAACATCCAAAGAAAAAATTTATCGCCCCGTCCCTCTGGAAACTTATTTCGTTTCCCATCCAACTGAGTTTTTAGGTAAAATAGAAACGACTGGCAAACGTTTGCCTTTAACCATTTATGATTTTTTATTCTATGATGAAGGAAATCACCGCGCCGGTTTTGTAATCGAAAACAAAGACAAAGAAACACGGGCAAAACGATATTTTTTTATGGGATGGGATCTATCCTCAAACACAATTGATGTGGTAGAACAGATTTATGAAATTCCAGAAACCGATAAAAAATCTTTTGCCCAAAGCGCACAGATTGGGTATTCTGCGGAAGGTAACACTGGTTATTTTGTTTTTTCTGTGGATGCTGACTTAAAAGATAAAGAATCTGTAGATGTTACTGCTTTGATTTATAAAATTCAAAATCAGAACTTAATCAAGTTAAAGGAATATAAATCAAAATTTTATCCATACACTCCTGAATTCCATCCTGAATCAAATCAATTGGTCATTGCAGCCTATGCTGAAGAATATGAAAAAAGAAACCCAGTGGGTTATTTGTATAAGATCGATTCAAACTCATTCCAAGAATTTTTCATTCCCTCCACTCCTTATGGAATTAGTTTTTCCAAAGACGGAAAGTATTTGTATATGGCAGCAGCTGATACTGGCGAAGTTCGGATGTACAATACAGACAATCTGAGTGATGTGAAAAAATCAAAGTGGGGAACTCACGGTCATAAATTGGGATTTTGGAAAGAGGGAGAACTCGTTTGGGTTAGAAACTCAGGTCTTCATATTTATGATCCCATCACTTTAAAACAAAAGAAAGTCATACCTACCAAAAAATTCTACAAAAACCAAATCAATGTCAGTGGGTCTGCATTTTTACCATTTCGTAAGTTACTGCTTAGAAATATTTTGGAAGATGTGGCTGGCGGAGCTGCCAACCGCATCTTAATAGCGGATTGAACTGGATCCTATTTTGGAAAATATAATTTTCCGAAATAGGATGAGATTTTATTTCCAAGCATTTGCAAAATCTTTTGCATATTGAGCAAAAGAGATTGGCTCTTTTCCTGTAAGCGTTTTTACGGTGTCTAAAATAGGAGCAGAGAATCCTTCTTTTAAGGCACCGGCAATCATCACAAGAAATGCTGCATAGTCTTTGGAAAGACCAGCTGATACAAGAGAAGATTCAAATACTTTTGGATCTACATCTACGTAACCAATTTCTTTCCCACTTACTTTTGTTAAATGTTTTGCCACCTCAAAGTGGTCAATCGATTCAGGTCCCGTCAAAGTAAAAGCTTGGTTTTGATTTTTGGTAGTTGTCAAAAGCGTAGCGGCAACGGAAGCAATGTCTCTTGCGTCAATGAAACTTGTTTTAGCATTTCCGCCTGGGAAATAAATTTTTCCATCTTGTTTGATTCCAGATATCCAAAAGGTATGGAAGTTTTGCATAAACCAGTTCGGACGAATGATATTCCAAGGAATCCCCGCTCCTTCGAGTAGTATCTCTGTTTTGCGAAATGGTGCTTCTGGTGGTGCATGTTCCACACCCATTGCCGTCATAAGAACAAGTTTTTTTAAACCCACTTGTTTTGCTTTTTCGATCCAAGGGGAAAGGATTTCATATTGGTTGGTCTGGCCAGGAGGGCTTAAAAAATAAGCAGCATCCACTTTTTCCAAAACTTCCAATCCTTTGGTAAGTTCGCTAGAATCGGCAAACACCCAATGTAAGTTTGCGGAGCTTTTTTGAGATTCTGGTTTGCGAGAACCGGCATACACCTCGTGGCCCCCTTTGACTAATTCTTCTACGAGATGTCCGCCTACGAGTCCTGAGCCGCCATATACAAATACTTTCATAATCGATCCTTGATTTCGGAAATTGATCCGTTATTCTTCTTCTAGATTACTTCAAAATTCCTATACTGTCTATGTCATAAAATATTAAAAAAATATCCAATCGTATAATTCGGTGGACAATTGGAAGGATTTTGGGATAAAAGGGTATGGATCTACTTTCTGAAATTCTTTCTTCAGCCGGTTGGAAAAACGACCTGCTTTCCAAGGGACAAATTTTTGATAGTTTTGGGTTCCACTTCCCTTGCGAAAAAAGTGGGGGTTTTCATGTGGTAACACAAGGCAGCTGTTATGCGAGAATTGATGGAAGGATGATCCCTCTGCATAAAGGGGATTTGATTTTTATTACCAGGGGAACCAATCACGAATTGTTATCTGATCCCAAGGCAAAAGTTGTCACCATTGAACGATTTCTCGGTGATAAAGAAATCCGTATCAAAAAAGAAAATCCGGTTACTACCTTTGTTTCGGTTCGTTATGAAGTGCCACAAGGACCCATCCATCCATTTTTTTTGGAACTACCAGAATACATCCATATCCCATACGAAACCATCGAAGCCCACCATGCTCTCGGAGATATCATTCAAATTCTTTCGCGTGAATTAGAACTCAATCTCGGAACAGATTTAATTGTCCAAAGGTTAACTGATATTTTGTTATACTATATGTTACGGATGTGGTTAAACAATCATGAAAAATCCGAAGTAGGTTGGATCAAAGCATTTCATGATACTTTAGTTTTGTATGCCTTAGAAAAATTACACAACGGATATCATAAAGAATGGACGATTGAATCACTCGCGAAAGAAACAGGTGTGTCTCGTGCCAATCTTGCGAGCCGGTTCCGTGATGTCTTGGGAATCCCGCCAATGGAATACTTAGCAAAACTCAGAATGGAAAAAGCAAAACAAATGTTCCAAAAGGGGAATATGGGACTTGAAGAAATAGCGCAAAATGTAGGTTATGCGTCAGCTTTTTCTTTTTCGAAAGCATACAAACGAATTTATGGAAATTCACCGAGCAGAGAGTGGAAACGAGTTGTGTAAAAGTGTGCGAATATTTTCTAACTGATGTTTTTTAGGCAAGTATTCGGGGTGATTGCGAAATACCTCAGCTGCTTTCCTAATTTTCGAAGTATCTGCCATCATTGGTTTTGTTTCTTTCCATCTCCCATCTAATTTCATTTGTTCTGAAAGTTTGAGATAGGATTTGATCCTTCCGGCCCTTGTGGCATAACCGATTCGATTTTCACATTTACACTGGTTATTCGCTTTTGTAAGACTACATTCTTTTCCAAGAAAGGATTCCATTTGTTTTCTAGATCTAGATAACTTTTGGCGGAAGGCTTCAGGACGAATTCCCATCACAAGAGCTCCTTCTTCACTGGAAGTTTGGAACACTTCTCCTAAAAGATAAGCCATTCGGTAAGGCCTAGAAAGACCTTGTAACATGGAATAGGTGCAAGCTACCTGGACATGTAAAACAAGTTCAGAAACTGGCGGAGAGGATTCTTCATCCATGGTTACAGTTGGAAACTCAACTGGAGGTTGGTAGGGTTTTTGTGTTCGGTGTAATTCTTCACGGATGGCCCGCAAATGTACTTTCCTTCGTTCCATTTTTGATTTTTGTACATTGATCAAATGGTTACTGGCAATTCGATAGATCCAAGTTGAAAGTTTGCTTTCCTTCCTAAATCCACCTAAGTTCGTAATCACTTTCACCAAAATTTCTTGGGTGGCGTCTTCCGCATCTTCCGGGTTCCATAAAAATTTCAAAGCGAGAGAAAAAACCTTTGGTTGGAAGATTTGAATGAGTTCTTCCAAAGCATTTGTTTTTCCAGCAAGTGAACTTTCTAATAGTAAAAGATGCGGATCTTCGATCATTATTTTTTGTTAGCTACGTAGTGAACGACTAGAGCAAGGAAAGCTGGTAAGCCTTGTGAAAACAAAATGGAAAACTTAGCAGTTGCCGAACCATAAATCCCTGCCACTACCACACAAATGAGAAAAAACAAAATGGTTTGGAATTTTTGTGTTTGGTCTTTGATGAAAAACAAAGCCCAAAAAAGTCCAGCTGCTAAAAATCCATTATAAAGACCTTGGTTTTTTGCAAGCTTAGCAGTGATCTCTGCGGTTTCGGGTGTTAGTTGGAATACTTTCATACCAAACTCTGATTTCCAAAGGAACATTTCCAATACCAAAATGAACACATGTTCAACAGCAACAAATCCAGTCAGGATTACGGAAAGAATCTTCATATCATTCTCCTAAAGAACGGTTTTTCTATTGGGACAATTGATTTTACCGTTTGTGACAAAATGGGAAGAAAAAAATGAGAAAATTCCGCTAGTTTTGTTCTGAAACTGGCTTTCTACCGGAATGGTTTAGGTGGGTATGTATTGGAGGAACCCTTTAAGGTTCCTCACTGACGGGACGAGTTGAGATTTCTACATAGCGGGTCATACTTGGGAATTGAATGACTGTATCCAAACGAACCAATCGCCCTTGGCAAACTTCGCAAGCTTTGGATTCAAGTCCCACAGGATAGGCTGCACCTGTGGCATTGGTTTCATAATAAGCCTTTGTGAATTTACCTGATTGATCTAAACGAACGGTTAGACTTTGATTTTCATTGGTACCTGGTCCGTTTTCAATCTGGCCAAGGCTCGAGTAACGTTTATTTGTTTCTGGGCCGAGTAGTTTTGCTCGAAATTGATTTCCAGACATAAAGGAGATTGAAGGAAATACATCGGAAACTGCTTCATTTTCCGTACTGACAAATGTATGCCAAAGAGGATTCCCCAACCAATCCGTTTTAAAAAATAGAAAACTACGGAAGCCATCAGTTGCGGCTGGTAAAATAGGATTTCCAAAGTTTCCAGGATAGAATCCTCCTCCAAAAAATCCATCTTCACCAGAGATAAGAGAAGTCAAAATTACATTTGTTTGTGTTTGATCGTTTGATCCCAAGTAACTTACGTTAGTGGTTGCAAATGTTTCGGCAGAAAGGTTGATGGTGAAAGGTCTGAGGACTCCGTTGTTCGGATATGGATGTCCAGAAAATCCAGCAATATTTCCAGTAGTAACACCAGACAAAAGGATGTTTTGAAATGGACCTAAGACCGCAGATCGAATCGAAACAGTGATGTTCGGATCTCCCACAATGTATTTTTGTCGAATGGGATTTCCGTTCCCGTTAATGATTGCCCAACCAGTTTCTATAATGCTTCCACCTAAGGATGTTTGTTCTGGTGGTGCGAATTCAACAAACCCGATTGTATCTGAGTATGGACTAAGTGTTCCAAAAAAAAAGTGAACATTATCTTTTTGGTCAACGACGATTGAGGAATATGCGTCGTCCAAAGCTTCATTACTTTTGTCTAAATACGTTTGCCAGATTCGATTTCCATTTTGGTCAAATCGTACAAAAAACATAGAGTCTTCATTATATTTTTCTGAAATAGGAGTCGGTAAATTTTGTCCAGAATTCACATAGGCCTTCACCACAAAATCACCGTTTGCAAACTCCGCTAGATGTGTCGTATGTGAAATACCACTATTAAAACTTGAACCAGTCACTCCTAAATAATCCAACCATTCAATTTGAAAGTTTTTTCCATTGATGAGTGCTACAAAAAATTGAGAACCTACGGTATAAGAATAATTTTTTCCAGTATTGGAGCCATTCCAAAGCAATGCTTCTCCAGCTGCTCCAAAAACAACAAGATTTCCATTTTTCAATTTTAAGAGGTCGTAAGAATAAACTTGTCCTGCACCTGAGCCTAGTCGTATCGTTCCTTGCAAATTCGGAGAACAAAGACTATTTAAGTAGGACTCCCATAACCATGTTTCCATAAAACTTTGGGACATTGGATCTTTGGGGTTGTTTAATTTCAGTTTACAGTTGTTAAGTGAAATTAGAATCGTGAATAGAGTTAGAAGTAAAAAAAACTTCTTTTCGAAATTTATAAGTTGTTTCATCGCCAAACTAAATTTCCTTTCTGATTTGAAAGGTTTTTTCTATTTTAGACCATACTATGAGAAGTGGCGAAATTCTCAAGTCCTTTGTCTATGATATTCTTAAGTGGTAATTTATGATCTTAAGAACATTCTTATTTTTTTTGATTTAGATGATTTCTTAATTTATTAAAAATTGAATATTCAATATTTAGAATGTATTGCTTATCAAAAATACACATTCGCTACTTTAATCCTCAGTTTTGGTATATATCCTTGAGTGCGTAGCGGATATCTTTATAAATTATGGTTCCTCTGGTGCGGGAACAGTTGAAATTTCAATCCTTCTTGCCGAGGAAAGTACGGAAAAAGAAGTAACCATTGTATGAATCGTTACCATCCTTCCAGAACAAACTTCTGCTTGGTTCGAAATAAATTTTAAATTGTTTCCGCTGGAATCAGAACTTCCTTCATACAATTGAATTTTTTGAAAGGAACCTGTGGTTGGATTCATTTTTAATCTTGCTTGGCCCAATCCGTTCACAACCGATCCAGATTGGATATCCGAAGAGATTCCTGTAAATGGACTTCCGTTATCTTCTGTTAGTAGGTTAGCTGTTACTTCTCCCCTTGCACTATTGTAGATAATGTTCCCAGGGATCACATCTGGTACATTATAATTTATGGTTCCTAAATATTGGCTCCATAACAAACTAGAGGAGCCTCTATCTGGTTTTAAAATTTGATAGTTTCTTCTGCCAGCACTTCCTTGGTATGCATGAATTGTATTTGGAGTGGAATCAGGTTGGTTGATTGTTCCAATTAAATAAACCTCGTTATTGGCAAATAGAGATTTCCGAATTTTAGAAGTTGTGGAAGCTACCGTTGGGCCGTAATAACTGACGGAATCCCAGCCAAGTGCAGAATTCAAAATTCCATAAAATCCTCTTCCTTCGTTTAATCTGGGGTGACCGGAGAAAGAAACAAATTCATTGAAAGTATCTCCACCTATCAAAAGTTTATCGTTGTATGATTTAAATAGAAAGGCATCGGTAGCGGCACCAGGATTCGGTAAAAAACTTTGGCTGATTCCAGCCCCATTTCCATTCACTAAAGCCAATCCAAGTTCTTTCTGACTTGGGCTGGAAGCATTGGAGCTGGTGGATGGTGTTGGCAAACCTGGATAACTAAGACCTGTGGAATCAATGGTTGGAGTAGTTGTTTCAGATATACCTTGGTATAAAATTGCCATTTGATCGGAAGGAGTGATTGTCATTGCATAATTACTAGTATTCAGCCTTGTATTGTCTTTGTTAACATATCCTTGCCAAATGATTTCACCAGAATATTGGTTGTATCTAGAAAGAAAAAAAGCATAAGTTCCAGATTTAGCATTTAATGTATTTGCCCTTCCCGTTCCATTGACAAGAGCAAAAAATCCAAGGTCACCATTAGAAAATTCATCTACAGAAATAGTTTCTGGTTGGGGCCAATCATCTATTCCATAACTCATTTCTCCAATATAGTCTAACCAAAGAATACGAGAAAAATATCGATCAATCACAAAGACCACTCCGTTTAAAACAGAGTTTTGGTGGTTGTTATGGATTCCGTAGGTGTTTCCATTCCAAACTAAGGGTTCTTGGGTTACTGCCGTGACTACAGTATTTCCACTTCTTAAGGCTTTGATGGAAAGTGGAATGATCAAAGTATTTCCGGTTCCCATTGAAAAACTTCCTCGCAGATCTGGGATACATCTGGTATTCAGATAGGCATTCCAAAGTGCCGTTTCAAAATAACTTCTGGATCTAGGATCACTTGGATTGTTCAGGTTCAGTTTGCAGTGACTGAAGGAAAAACTAAAAACGAAAAAATGGAGAATTAGAACAGCTAAAGTATAAATTCGATTTTGTGACAGCATGATACTTTCCAAATCCATCATAAGAAATTATCGATGAAAATTATTTATTGACTTAGACTCTAAAAGAGAACAGAAATGCTGAAGATTCACAAGTCATTTGTGGGTTTTAAAATGAAAAATTCTTAGGGGATTTGCGAGGAGTCCTAGCTGAGACTGTGACATTATGAGTAAAAATCCATACGCCAGCGATTGCAGCGGAAATCCTTTCGCGTAGCGAAAGATTGGAGCGTAAAGCGCGGTCGAGCCTCGATTGGATGTATATCACCTAACCAATTCGAGGCGCCCAATAGTTTAAACAAAAAATGTTAACTTTATAGATTTAACTCAATTGCTTTTGAATAGATTAAATCATATTCTAGTTTTCTTTTTTTCCAACTCCAATCCAAATTCATAATATTTTTCACTACGATTTCTCGATCTATCGATTCGAATAAATCTTTGGCTCGCTCTAAAGCATATCCCAGCGAACCCGCGTCATTCGGTTCAAATACAATTCCGGTTTTGAATTTTAAAAGATTGGATTCTTCCACCGTATCTCTCAGTCCACCTACTCGAGAAACAATGGGGATGGTTCCATAAGAATGGCTATACATTTGGTTGAGGCCACAAGGTTCAAAGAGAGATGGCATTAGAAAAAAATCACTGGCCGCTTCGATCTTATGGGCAAGGCTTTCGTTATATCCTTTATAAAAATAAAATACATCAGGAATGGTTTCTGATAGACGAAAGAACGTTTTTTCCAATTCAGGATCACCCGAACCAAGAACCACATAACGATGTGGAAGGTGGCGTCTTTCGAGAAGGGCTTGTAAAAAAGTTGGGAACCCTTTTTGGTGAGTCAGTCTTCCGATAAGGCCAACTAGAGGTACATCGATTGGCAGAAATGGTCGTCCAATTTCTTGAAAGAGTTCTGCTTTATTTTTTAATTTTCCTTCTTTCCAATTTTTAACAGAATAGGTTTGGAAAGTTCGTTTGTCTTTTTCCGGATTCCATTCGTCTGTATCAATCCCATTCAAAATCCCTGAATAGTCACTTGCCCTTTGTCGCAAACAATAACTGAGCCCAAATCCATTTGGTTCGGAAAGGGTTTCTTGTCTATAACCAGGACTGACGGTGGTAATTTGGTTCGCGGAAAGAATTCCGGCTTTCATATAATTGCATTTGCCATCGTGGTCAAAGGGACTTGTGATGAGGCGGAAGGGTTCTTCCTTTAAAAATCCTGTCATCCAAAACGGATGGTCCCCTTGGTAAGCCAAATTGTGGATGGTGAATACACTGGGTATCGGGTTTACGGAATCTTTTTGTAAGGCAAGTGAAAGTGCTGTATGCCAATCATGGGCGTGAAACACATCAACACTTAGATTTTGGCTTAGCGCATAACAAGCATAAGAAAACATCGCAAACCGAAAGTGTTCTTCCGCATGACCATAAATGGAATCTAGTGGTTGGAATAATTCTGATTCAAAAAAGTATAACTTCACACCTCCTTCTTCTGCTTCTAAAAATCGGGAGGCCTTCAATACAGAAGCCACCACGGAATCGATTGGGGCATCTGTAGGGGGGAGGGCCGGGAACGCCTTGCCTGTAAACTGGATTGTTTTTCCCAACTTACCAATCAAAGGTAATGCGACATAAACTTTTTCGGTTTTGGCCTGCTCTTTGGTGAGAGAAGCAAGCATATCCGCTAGGCCTCCCATCTTGATGTAAGGAAAATATTCTGCCGATGCGTGTAGAATCTTCATTTTCTGTTATTGACACCGACTCGCAAAATAAGAAGCTAGAAAAACACAAAGTGAAATCGAGGAGAGATCCATGTCAGTATCTACTAATCTAAAAGGCCTTGCTGAACTCGGCCTAAAACCATCCGAAGTCTTCCATAACTTATCTTACGAAGAAATTTACCAGCACGAATTGAACAACAAAGAAGGTGTTACTTCTGATAACGGAACGATGATGGTAGATACCGGAATTTTTACGGGTCGCTCCCCTAAAGACAAATACTTTGTCGATGAACCTTCTTCCCAAAACAACATTTGGTGGGGCCCGGTCAATACAAAGGTTTCTGAAGCCATCTTCAACGAACTTTATGCAGAAGTAACCAAATTCCTAGATAACAAAAAACTTTATGTTTTTGATGGTCATGCTGGAACTAACGATGACACACGTATCTCTCTCCGTGTTGTCACTGAAAGAGCTTGGCAACACCACTTTTGCACAAACATGTTCCTTCGCCCTACAAAAGAAGAACTCGCAAAACTAAATCCAGAATTTACTATCATCAACGCTTCTGGTTACAAAAACACAAAATACAAAGAACACGGCCTTAACTCCGATGTATTTGTGATTTTCCACTTAGCAAAAAAGATCTGTATCATTGGTGGAACTGAATACGGTGGGGAAATGAAAAAAGGGATTTTCTCTGTCATGAACTACTACCTACCGCTCAAAAACGTGCTTACTATGCACTGTTCAGCTAACGTTGGTAAGGATGGAGACAGCGCTCTTTTCTTTGGTCTTTCTGGAACAGGAAAAACAACTCTTTCTACTGACCCGCACCGCAAACTCATTGGTGATGATGAACATGGTTGGGACGATAACGGAATCTTCAACATTGAAGGTGGATGTTATGCAAAAACCATCAACCTAGATCCAAAAACAGAACCAGAAATCTATGCTGCGATCCGTCGTGATGCTCTTCTTGAAAACGTTGTGTTTGATGCAGGAACTAAAAAAGTAGATTACTCTTCTGCTGCGAAAACAGAAAACACACGAGTTTCTTACCCAATTTTCCACATCGACAACATCCAACCAGGATCTAAAGCAGGTCACCCGAACACTGTGATCTTCCTTACTTATGATGCTTACGGTGTTCTTCCTGCGGTTTCTAAACTTTCTATCGAACAAGCAATGTATCACTTCCTTTCTGGTTACACAGCTAAGGTTGCGGGAACTGAGCGCGGTGTGAAAGAACCACAAGCAACTTTCTCTGCTTGTTTCGGTCAGGCGTTTATGACTCTTCACCCAACATACTATGCAAAGTTACTCGGTGAAAAAATGAAGAAACACAAAGTAAATGCATACCTAATCAACACAGGTCTTGTTGGTGGAAAGTATGGTGTAGGAAAACGTATGAACCTTCCTGCGACTCGCCAAATCATCAATGAAATCCTGAACGGAAACATTGAAAAATCCGAGTTCGAAAAACACCCAGTATTCCAAGTTTCTTTCCCAAAAACCATCGAAGGTGTGGATTCACATATCCTCAACCCACGTAACGCTTGGGAGAACAAAGAAGATTACGACAAAACAGCTGCTGACCTTGCAAAACAATTCGTTGAGAACTACAAAAAATACCTTACTGGTTCCAAAGAATTTGACTACAGCCAATACGGTCCAGTAGCGTAAGGATTTAGTTAGAAGATTTTAAACTACGCCAACTTACTTTGTTAAGTTGGTTAATTGGTTTAGATCAAAGCCGCTCCTCCGAAAGGAAAGCGGCTTTTTTTGTGCCTTAGAAGTTTTGGATTTTTATTGGTAAAGAGAATGAGTTTTCTTCTTCAAGTTTTTATAAAAACCTGAAGAAGAAAGTAGATTGGTAGGGTTTATTTCTTTTTGTTCTTAAAGATATTATTCTTTTTGATTTCAACGCAAGTTGCTCTTAACAAATCTTGTCTTTGTGCCATGATTGTATCAACAGGTTTGATAAATACATTTGCGAATACCAAAAAAATTTGTCCGACAAAGGAAAGGGACTCTCCTTTTGAAAATTCACCGAGTACATTTTCTTTTTTGTCTTTTAGAATCGACTTTACTGTAATGTTAGACCGTGTGTAAGCAGGAATGATTCCTAAAGTAGCACCGGAGATAGCAGGAGAAATTGTCGTAGATAAAACAGTAGTTTCTTCTTTGACAGTTAAGTCCCAATAATATGTAGCAAGAACATCTTCTCTGGTCGTTGAAATCTCAGAACTTTCTTTTAAAGTATCTTCCGCCATTTTTAACCAAGAATCCAATAGAACCTGATTTGTTACCGGTTGGTGAGCATCATCCACAAGGTAGTGATACTTTAGGTTTACTTTCACAACCGGATTTTGAGGTGCTTCGTATTGCCTTACAGGTTCTGTATTTTTGTATTCTCCACTTCGAAAACTGAGACAGTTGATCGAGAGGATCGTCAACAAGACCAAAAGAATTTTGTTCATTTTTTACTCCACATGCCCAAGTGAATTGGGCAGTAGACAGAGGAATAGAAGGTTTTCAAAAATAGAAAGTTTTTTCTTTTATTTTTAAGTTGTTGGATGAAAAAAGTTTGGTGTTAGTTTCCCACGGCTTGGTGTTTACACGCTTAGGATTGGTATGGGGATTTTTGTTCCATTCTAAAACCGATCGCACCCTTCGCTTCACTCTCCCGTCTCACCCAATCATATAGAAAATTTTTAAAAATTTGGAACCAAAATCATAGCAGCGATATTGATTCCTACGAGGTGGTAGGCGCTGGAAATGATGCCATATAGAATGGGCCTCGGAATGTTTGGATTGATGGCGATAGTAAAGGTATTGGCAGCTAAATATCCAATTCCAATCAAAGATCCCCATCGGAGTGCATCGGCCATTTGATTGATTTGCAAGGCGGAGAACAAAACCGCTGTGGTGACTAAATTGAATAGAGTACAAATTCCAGGGCCAATGATAAATATTGGTGCGAGTGGTTCCTGTGTTTCGTTTTCTTTTCCAAGAGAAAATCTATACGGTTTTGCAAAAAGAACAGTAAACCAAATGTAACCTAGAAAAAAATAGACAAGGAATGCCAATCCGATAGCAATCCAATTCAAATTGAATATAATTTGTAACATAAACGATCTTCCTTTGGTAGATAAGTATTGAATGTTTATAACGAATTTTTGTAAGGAAGGATTGTAAAAAATCAGGACGGTAAGATTTTTTTTACGCTAAAAATTCTGTGGGTGTTTTGCCTGTGAACGATTTGAATTCTTTTATGAAATGTGATTGGTCAAAATATCCAAAATCATAAGCAAGTTTTGTGAAAGAATTATATTTGGGAATTTCTCGAATCACCGAATTCATTCTTATGATGGAAGAAAATTGTTTGGGAGTATTTCCGATCACTTCTCGAAATTTCTTTTCAAAGGTATCGATACTTAAATTCACAATGGAGGCAATGTCTTTGATTTTAATTGTTCCTTGCGAATGATTCATTTGAGATATCGATTCTAAAATCCTTCGATCCATGGTTTTGTTTTTGATTGTTTTTAATAGAAAATTCTCGAGATGATGGATTTTTGAATGATTGTCCTTTGTTTCCTGAAGTTTTGAGTGGAGGTCATTTAAATCAGTTTTAGCAAATAAATCAAATCCAGAAATTCCAATTTCATTCAATTCATACATAGACATATTGAACAATGAAAATGCTCCCCATGGTTGGAACTTAACAATTATGATCTCGGTTCCTTTGGAGAGTGTATTGTGTTTTACCGTTTTTCTAAGCCCGGATAAAGAGATAGGAGGCAAATGATTCAGTTTTGATTGGATCCGATAGTGATGATTCCCTTTGAGTTTAATTGTCAGTACAAATGAGTGGTGTGGCAAAATTGACTTATTAAAATCCTCATCACATTGAATGAACAGATAACTCTCAATATATGGACTGAGCTGTGATTGTGGTTTGTATTCAATGACAGTTGGGATCATGAGAATTGATCCCAATCAAACATAGTTTCTGCCTTTGTAAAGGACGAAACTCCATGGTTATATCGTTAATGTGTATTCGAAACACCAAAATAGATGGAATTATGAGTATCAACCATTCGAGTGTATTTGTTTTCACCATAAACATAAAGTTGATTTGTTGCACCATAATAAGTATAAGTCGTTTGGTCCATGTTGATGGATCGAACTATTGATTGGTTTCTACTGAATCCAACGTAGAATCTTAAATTATCATAGAACTTATAAGATAATGAAATCTCTGCTTGGAATCCTAAAATTTCTGTTATGTTATTTGGATTGGATTTAACCAGGTAAAAGTATGGGCCATATGTGTTTTCATGATACACCGAGTTACTAACTCTTTGGTTGGTATAATTTCTCCTTCCATAAGTTACATAAGGATCAAAACCTAAATTTAATTCCAACCCATCAACGATTTCGATTTTACTTCGAATCGGCACTGAAATTCCATAGGAATTTATTTTGTCAGAGTTGATATTAGATGCATATTCGTAATTTTCAACTTTATAAAATCGATCGATTTTTAATATACCGAGCCCAAAGTAGAAAACCTGATTCTCAAACGGCAGATAGAAAAAATTAAACCTATACTCTTGTCTTTGTACATTGCCAAATCCATAGGTAGTCGGGAAAAAACCATTATAAAAGTAATACGCTTTGTAATAAAGATCATAAGTTTTGATATCCACCATATCAAAATCAAAACCAAATTTTTTATTAGTATTCCGATATTTAAAAAAAGGTAAATAAACAAGTTCTTTGTTGTTTTTTAATTCGGACTTGTTGTATCCAAAAGATTTAGTTGTTTCATACGGAAAATAAGTAAAATTTTGTGCTTTGAGTCCATATTCAAAAGTTGTTGGTTTATTTTTCGATTCTTCTGCATAAAGAATCGAAGTGGAGATTAAGAATATACTGATTAATGTTTTTAGTTTCATTGATTTTTGTTACCAGATAAATAAGGAAGGTTTTCTAGCGTTTACACCATTTTGGGTGACTACAAATAACTTTCCATCAAACGGATTGATTAATGCATCTGGATATGTGCCAGAATAATCTGCCTGTCCTACCGATATATCAGTATGTGTACAGTTCGATCCATTAAAATCGCATCTTGTTAATCTCGGCTTGTGTCTAATGTTATGGTCTTGGTATACAACTAAGATTTTTTGATTTAGTAGATCAAGAGTTGAGCTCATATATCTGTGACTTGTCAACATACCTGAGTTATAAGAAATATCTACGTATGTGCAGTTAGTGCCATCCAAATCACATTGAATTAAACCTGGTTTACCACCTCCGCTGGTTCCTCCGCCAATCGTACCAAAATGTACTGCTACCATTATTTTTTTGCGAATAGTATCCACGTTTAGACTAGGAAATAATCCATTCGTATTTCCTAGTGAGATGTCGGTATGCGTACAATTAGTTCCATCCAAATTACAGCGATATAAATTAGGATTTGTACCGGTGCCAATGCCCGTTGTTACAACTAATAGCTTTTTGTTAATTGGATCAATTTTTACAGATGGATAGAGTGCCGAGTTACTTCCTTGTCCCGCAGAAATGTCAGTATGAGAACAACTATTCCCGTCTAGGTTACAACGAAATAAACTAAGTTTGCCGTTGTTTGCATCATTTGTTGTTACAACTAGGAGTTTTTGATTGTAATCATCGATGACAATTTTTGGCCCGTATTTGTGTGAGGCTGAGTCTCCAGCAGAATTCGTTCCTTGGCTCGCCGAGATATCGCTATGAGTACAATTTAATCCATTTAAGTCACAACGATAAAGGCTTGGTTTGTTGTCATTGGCACCATTTCTTGCTACAACTAACAACTTTTGATTCACAAAATCTATCGCTGCATTTGGGTTACGTCCCGAGTTGGTTCCTTGTCCCGCAGATAAATCTGAGTGGGTGCAATTGGATCCATCTAAATCGCATCGAAAAAGGCTTGGTTTGCCATTATTGGAATCATTCACTGTCACAACCAATAACTTTCGGTTGATGGAATCTATATTTGCTGAAGGAATCGCTCCAGAAATGGATCCAGAACCGGCTGAATTTGATCCCTGCCCAGCAGAAATATCGACATGGATTCCTACTGTATTTGTTCCAGGAGGTGTCGTTGTTGTAATCGCACTTGCTTCAAACATTGAAACGGCACTGCTTCCCAAGGCGTTATTCACCACCACTCTAAAGTAATACAAAGTCCCACCAGTAAGTCCCGTAATCGTTGCATTGGGATCAGTCACTGGCCCAAAACTCGACGAAGCTGTTGTCACCCCAGGACTTGTACTGTAGTACACAGTGTACGATGTAGCACCAGCCACAGGCCACCATTTTACAATCGCACTCGTTCCTCCTGCTTGTGCTTCTACAAAAGCAGGAGCATTCGGTGGGCCCACATGAAAACTTTGGTTCCCTGCAGTGCTTAGGTTTCCTGCCAAGTCACGTGCCAAGTATTTGACTTGGTTGCTACCATTGGAAAGCGCAACAGGCGAAGAATACACAGTCCCATTGGTGACTGCACCACTTCCATCAAACGTAGGTTCTGTGCCGTTCAGTGTATAAATAATTTTATCACATCCACTTCCACTCGTGTCAGAACAACTAAGTTGGAGTTGTGTTCCTGAGGCAAACGGACCTGATCCAGATGGAGATGCCATCGTGACAATAGGAGCCGTAGTGTCTTTACTAGTTGTGCGAGTGGTTGATCCAAAGCTTCCTACAAGATTTGCGACACAAATGCGGATGGTATTTTCACCCTCGCTAAAATGAGAGTTTACGATTGTTGAAGTAATGTCCGTAGTCGCCAAGGCATTTCCAGTAACATTGGCATCACTTCCTGTATTGGTTAGAGCCGTTCCAGTAGAACAACTAGATCCGCCTAGACGGATTTGGTAAGTTCCAGCTTTGGAACTTTGCCAGCTGAGCGATACATTCGAAGATCCATTGATGGCTGCTGTATGGGAATTCACAGTGATGGTTGCCACCTGCGTATCCACAGTATAGTTTTGTGAACTGACTCCAGAAACATTTCCCGCTTTGTCCCGAGCCACAAACTTTGTATAGGTGATGGCACCATCTGTCATGGCAAAAGCTGCTGTGTATAAGGTTCCACTACTTACAGTTCCCGTTGTTCCTTGGATCGTCGGATTTGTTGGAGCTGAACCAGCTTGGACAGCATAAGCAATCTGCTCACATCCAGAACCACCTGTGTCGGAACAGGATAGAGAAACTGAAGTGGCTACTCCATAACTTCCTGCACCTGGATCCGCAGTCACAGTGGGTGCTGTATCATCTCGTTGCAAACTAACAGAAACAAATCCTGTCAGTCCATTGGATGCAGTCACACAGATGCGATATGTCTTTGTACCTTCGCCAGTGAAATGAGTATGGGAACGAACAAATCCTTGGTCTACGTTGGCGGTAGCAGATCCTGTTGTCGCAATAGTTCCTGAATCACAAGAACTTCCTTCTCGAACGGTAAAAGAGCCAGACCTGTCCGACCTCCAAGTGGCAGTGGAACTAGAGATTGCACCAGCGCTGGCACTAATGGCAGACGAAGATTGGCTGACAAGAGTGAGAGCTGGAATCTTGGTATCGATCGTATAGACAATGCTAATGGGTGTAGAAACGTTTCCTGCTAAGTCACGACAGATGGCTTGGAGGGTATGGCTTCCTTCTGTGGAGAGGGAAACTGCTTGGGAAGATTTTGTGATGATGGTTCCATTCTTCGGCGCGAAGGTTGGAGCCGATGCATCCAAGGTATAAACAATCGATCCTGGAGCTTTGTTATCGGAACAAGTGAGAGTTGTGGTTTGTGTTGTGGAAAAAGTTCCGGTTAACAAGGAACTGGTGATGGTTGGGGGAGTGGTATCACTCAAAATGGTGACGATAGCCGTATCGTTCGGCGTTCCATCCCCATCGGTATCAAAACCTAACGGATTTCCATTTGCATCCACTATGATGACCACAGGATTTCCTGTTCCCCCAGGCCCTGTGGTGAGAAAACCGGGTGGATTGGGACTAATATAATAATCAGGTAAGCCATCTCCATTCGTATCAACGGCATCGGGAATTCCATCGCCATTGGTATCGATCAGGATTAGGTTGGGAGTGGTTCCACCGGTCAGATTGATTCCATCGGAAACTCCGTCTCCATTAGAATCGACTAAGGTTCCATCGGGTTTTCCATCACCTGACAGATCGACTGCGGTTCCAGGTGTTAGGTTTTGAGAAGAGGAAGAAGGGGAGCCGCCGACGAGACCAAACAATAAAGCAAATACATTCGAGCCTGTTTGAGAGTTAGTACCAGGAATTGGAAAACAATAACTGGTGAATAAAGAAATGAAAAGAACTAGATAAACATGGTTTCGCATAAAGAGATTATTTTTGCCTAATATTCTAAATTAAGATTTAAAAATAAAGCTGCTGAATGTCCTTTTACAGGCAAGTAAAATAGCCTAGAGCATAAGAAAACTCCCAAATTACCGCTAGGAACGTTCTGAAATCAGTAAAAAAACGTTTTTAACGGTTTGGGATCTAAATCGCGATCGAGACGCAGTAATCAGGCGATTTTTTTTGGAATCCAATCAGCATTTTGGTAATCCAAAATTAGCCTAATGTTTATTAAAATAATTCTATCGTTTCAACAAAATGAACGAAACATCCGATTAAAAATATTCTTTGATCAATTGATAGTATGAATTCAATAATATGAAAAAACAAAAGGCAATCAATACCATTCGACCTATTGATATGGGTTTGAAAACTGGTTTGAGTTTTAATACTTTATCCCAATGTGTAGTTCCATTTTTGAATAAGTACAATATGTTAAATAGAACAAATAAAGTTGAAATTTTTGGAATCATAAAGCCCAATCCGAAGCAACAAACATAAAATGAACGGTTGAAAATTGTTGTGATGGGTATCTGTTGGTTTTCATTTTCCTTTGATACTAAGTGGATATTAAAAATCTTTTTTCCTAAACTGCCATTGGCAAAAAATTGGAAGGAAGTATCATATACAAGGAATACAATAAAAGCCAGTATATATGGGAGAATTTGGTTTAATATTTCTCCCTCAATATGAACTAAAATAAAATCTGTCAAATGGATCGATAATAATTCTGCGGCTTTAATGTCAAAAAATTTCGCGAGAATACGGGCAGTATAGTGGTTGTTAGGTTTCTGGTTCAATTTTTATTCTACAGTTTGAAATTCTAACTAGATTCTAAAGGGCTCTCTAAGTCGGAGCCCTAGAAATCATTAAAAAAAGATTTTCGCTTATTTCTTAAATGGCATCTCACCTAAATAATCTTTTTTCCCAACTTCTACTCCGTTATGCCGGAGAATCGCATAGGCAGTTGTTATGTGGAAATAGAAATTTGGGATCGCATGGTTTGTTAGATATTCAAAACCAGTCAGATATTTTCCTTCCCATCTTGGTAGAGATATTTTTGTTTCAAAGGCTGATTTGAAATCTTCTGCTTTATACGTACCTAAGTATTGGATCACCGAACTGATTCTTTGTTTTAGTTCCTTTAGGTTTGTTTCTGAATCATCGTGAACCGGTGCTTCTTTGCCCGATATCCGAGAAACACAAAGTTTCGCAGTGTCACAAGCAATTTGGATTTGTTTTGTTAATTGGAATTGGTCAGGGAAGAGTCGTGAACCCAGTAAGTTCTCAAAAGGAAATTTTTTAGTTTCGGCAAAACTTTCTGCTTTTTCTAAAATTGAAATTAAGTTCTCAAGTCCTTTTTTAAAAGAATTGATAGAGATTTCGTAGACAATGGATTCATTCATTGTTCTATTCCAAATAATTGTAATAGGTTACGCAATCGAATAAATCTAAAAATTTGGATGTAAGTTTATAAAAATTTGTTCTCGGTTGAGAAACATAGAAAGCTCGGAGTTGGCCTTATATTCATAACGAAAAGGCCAACTTTGCGGAGAAACTTATATAGCAATTCCACCAGACAAAACAAGTTCTAAAAATCCAAAATTTTGAGAAGCACGGTTGGAACCACCACTTGTGAGAACATCTGTTAGATCTATATAACCACCCTTACCACCGAGTTCCAGAAAGTAAGTTCGAGAAAACTCATACCGAGTGGCAACGTATCCAGAAACACCGTAACCAGAAAGATGGAAGTTGTTGTTTTGACCTTTCCCTAACACGCGTACGTCGCTACGACAAACCACAGGCCCTGCTCCAATTGTAGATACCAAACTAATACCGCTCATCCCATCAGAAGAAGTATAAAGGGGTGTGATCCAACCGAAGTCCAAAAATAAATAATTCAATCCATCGGTATGTTCGTATTTGAGAATGTCAGGTGTTAAGGATATGGTTTGGTCTCCACCGTGATAACCCGCCATTTCCTGCACATGTCCAGGAAAAAGATAAATAAAGGCTGCTGCTTCTGGAGACAAGGCTAGTTGGTTTTTGGCAATCACACCTGGGTCAATGTAACCGGAATACTTCACCGGTTGGCCTGGTGTGACCACATACTTCATATGATCCTGACCAAAAGCCAAAAAGAACCTGTCGGTGAAGAAATAACTAATCTTTAAATTGTATTGAGGGATTTCAAATTTGGAAGGGTTTAAATAAACCTCTGCCTTAAACGATTCCGGTTTATCTTTTGCGTTCACGTCTTTGAGAGTATACTCGTAACCCGGGCCGCGGAAATTAATATCGCTTTGTGTATAATAACTTCGATTGTAACCCCATTGGAAATTCCATCTACCCTTCTTATCAAGAATGGTTTCGGTAGGTTCATTTTCGTTGGCTGAAATGGAAGAATTAAAAAATAGGCAAACAACAAAAACAAAAAGGCAATGTTTGATAGAAATAAACAGGTGTTTATTCCTGGAATCATACAGATTGGACATAGCGCCATATTCTAGATAGATACTAAAATAGAATAGACGAATGTTTGTTTGGTTCTGAAAAAGAAGATATTTTTCAGTAGGGATAAATACTATATTTAATTTTGTTCGAATTGGATCGCGGTCTCTATGAGAGCGGAGGTTATTTTTTTCTGGAAATTTTTATTTTCTTTACTTCCTTAGATTTAAGGATTTTTGGGCGCCTCGAACTAGTTAGGTGATCTTACTATGATTCTAAACCGACCGGGCTTCCTCCGGGGTGCGCTAAACGCTCCCGTCTCACCCGAGTCGGGTGAGACCAAGCCCTTCGGATCCCGTGGCGCAGGGATGGTTACCAGATAAAGAGGGAGGGTTTGCTGAAGTTGGCACCGTTTGTGGTAACAACCAAAAGTTTTCCATTGATAGGATTGATTACCGCAGAAGGAATTAAACCTGAATTAGCTGCTTGCCCCGCAGATATATCAGTATGGTTGCAACTAGTTCCATCCAAATTACAGCGAAATAGACTTAGTTTGGCATTGCCATAATCCCCATTCTGCGTAATCACTAACAGTTTTCCATTCGTGAGATCTACAATAGCATTGGGAGAAAACCCAGAATTATTCCCTTGCCCCGCAGATATATCAGTATGGTTGCAACTAGTTCCATCCAAATTACAGCGAAACAGGCTTGGTTTGTAATTATTAAGCCTATTCTCTACGATAAGTAATAACTTACTGCTGACCCAATCTAAGACGATACTACCGTTGCTGAAAGCTAACGAACCAGCTAATTGTCCTGCTGAAAGATCGGCATGGGTGCAATTTGTTCCATCCAAGTTGCACCGGAAAAGAGAAGGTGTCCTATCGAAAATAGTGCCACCATTTTGAGTCACAACTAACAATTTGCTACTGACCTGGTCCAAGACGACTCTAGGTAGATAGCCAGAAGAATTTCCCTGCCCAGCAGAAATATCGACATGGATTCCAGTTGTATTTGTTCCGGGAGGGGTAGTTGTTGTAATCGCACTTGCTTCCAATAATGAGACAGTACTAGATCCAGCTACACTACTAGCCACCACTCTAAAGTAATACAAAGTCCCACCGGTAAGTCCTGTGATCGTAGCATAAGGATCAGCTACCGGCCCAAAACTAGTCGATGCTGTTGTGACCCCAGGACTTGTGCTAAAGTACACAGTGTACGATGTGGCGCCTGTCACAGGCCACCATTGAACAACGGCACTGGTTCCTCCCGCTTGTGCTTCTACAAAAGCAGGAGCATTGGGCGGGCCTACATGAAAACTTTGGTTCCCGGCAGTGCTTACGTTTCCTGCCAAGTCACGAGCCAAGTATTTCACTTGGTTGCTTCCATTGGATAGTCCCACTGGAGAAGAATAAACGGTTCCATTAGTAACCACACCACTTCCGTCAAACGCAGGTTCTGTGCCATTCAGTGTATAAATGATTTTATCACATCCGCTTCCACCAGTGTCGGAACAACTGAGTTGGAGCTGAGTTCCTGAGGCAAACGGACCTGATCCAGATGGAGATGCCATCGTGACAATAGGAGCCGTAGTGTCTTTGTTTGTAGTGCGTGTGGTGGATCCAAAACTACCGATTAGGTTTGCGACACAAATGCGGATGGTATTTTCACCTTCGCTAAAATGAGAGTTTACGATTGTTGAAGTAATGTCCGTAGTCGCCAAGGCATTTCCAGTAACATTGGCATTGCTTCCTGTGTTGGTCAGAGCGGTTCCAGTGGAACAACTATTTCCACCTAAACGAATTTGGTAAGTTCCCGCCTTGGAACTTTGCCAACTTAACGATACATTAGAAGATCCATTGATGGCTGCTGTATGGGAATTCACAGTGATGGTTGCGACTTGAGTGTCCACGGTATAGTTTTGTGAATTGACATTGGAAACATTTCCCGCTTTGTCCCGAGCCACAAACTTTGTATAGGTGACTGACCCATCGGTCATGGCAAAGGCTGCGGTATATAAAGTTCCACTACTGACAGTTCCTGTTGTTCCTTGGATGGCTGGATTTGCCGGAGCTGAACCTGCTTGGATCGCATAAGCAATCTGATCACATCCAGAACCACCTGTATCCGAGCAGGATAGAGAAACGGAAGTTGCCACTCCATAATTTCCAGCACCTGGATCCGCAGTCACAGTGGGTGCTGTATCATCCCTCTGCAAGCTAACAGATACAAACCCAGTCAGACCGTTGGAAGCTGTGACACAGATACGATATGTCTTTGTGCCTTCGCCAGTGAAATGAGTATGGGAACGAACAAATCCTTGGTCTACATTGGCTGTCGCAGATCCTGTAGTCGCAATGGTTCCTGAAACACAAGAACTTCCTTCTCTAACTGTAAACGACCCAGAGCGATCGGATCTCCAAGTGGCAGTGGAACTGGAAATTGCGCCAGCACTGGCGCTAATGGAAGCCGAAGATTGGCTGACAAGAGTAAGAGCAGGAATTTTGGTATCGATCGTATAAACAATGCTAATCGGTGTAGAAAGATTTCCTGCAAGGTCACGACAGATGGCTTGGAGGGTATGACTTCCTTCTGTGGATAGAGAAACCACTTGGGAAGACTTTGGAATGACAGTTCCTTGTTTGGGAGAGAAGTTAGGAGCCGATGCATCCAAGGTATAAACAATCGACCCTGGAGCTTTGTTATCCGAACAAGTGAGAGTTGTGGTTTGTGTTGTGGAAAAAGTTCCTGTTAACAAAGAACTGGTGATGATTGGGGGAGTTGTGTCACTTAGGATCGTAACGATAGCCGTATCATTGGGTGTTCCGTCTCCATCTGTATCAAACCCAAGAGGATTGCCATTTGCATCCACAATGATGACCACAGGGTTTCCTGTCCCGCCAGGGCCTGTTGTGAGAAAACCGGGTGGGTTTGGGCTAATATAATAATCAGGTAATCCATCTCCATTCGTGTCTACAGCATCAGGAATTCCGTCCCCATTGGTATCGATTAAAATTAGATTGGGAGTGGTTCCACCTGTGAGATTGATTCCATCGGAAACACCATCTCCATCTGTATCCACTAAGGTTCCATCTGGTTTTCCATCACCTGATAGATCGACTGCGGTTCCTGGTGTTAGATTTTGTGCAGAGGCAGGTGACCCGCCAACAAGTCCTAAGAGAAAGGCAAATAGACTAAAATCTGTTTGGTTGCCACCATTGGAAAAGATTCCCACGCAATGAGTATAGGAAATCAATAGAAAGGAAATTAGAGTTAGTTTTTTTCGCATAACAGGAAGCCGTTTTTTACATATTTCCAAAATAATATTCGGAAATGATAATGTGGGTTCGAACTTGGGATGCGGACAACTAATTTTCATTAGTTTGTCCAAAAAGTGAACTTTTACCGCTAAAAACGTTCCAGAAAGAGGTTTCCACCGTTTCTAACGGTTTTGAAAATAAAGGTGAGTGAACTACGATTGATCTTTCCATTGGATCCCTCGTTTTGTTAGTTCGGCTTCAAGTTTTGGGAGGGAGCTGGGACCAAACCCATGCAATCGAAGTAGGTCTTTTTTCGTATATCGAGATATATCTTCGAGTTTTGAAATCCCAAGTTCACTGATCAATGCTCTCTGGGCAGGTGCTCCGAGAAAACTTAAAAAATTAGAATCATTTGTTTTCATATGCGATTCTTCCAATGCATCACTTGGGTAAAGGGCATCTAGTAGCTTCCCCCGCTTCCGCCCCCGCCCGAGGAACCACCTCCAAAACTTCCTCCGCCACCACCACCGCCCCCGCCACCAGAGGAACCGCCCGAACTGCTCTTTTGTTTTTTGGGAATGGTTTCGTATTCGGTGGCACTATGTTTGCAGTGAGCACAATTTCGTCTGACTTCTACCTTACCTGAACTACTGTAAGTTGCTTCTGACAAAATACGACTGGATTTGCAAACAAAGGTTTCGAACTTACATTCGGGGCAGGTCTTAATCTTACGAAAGGAAGTGCCTTTATGTATGTATTCTGGATCGATATTGGGAAATTTGAGAATGGAGTTGGCCTCACATCCCGGACATACCCAAACATCGTAATCTATGGAATTCACAAGCTCCTCAGAAATTTGACCTTTCGATAAATGGGCGTTATCCTCTTCTTCCGAAAGTTTGACCATAGCGGTTCCACATTTTTTACAGTTTCGTGGTATGTTTCTAATTTTCAATAGTCGTTCGCTTAACTTTCGCAAACGTAGATCACCCCAAAAGATGGCATAAACTACAATGAAGGCGATGGTTAAGAAAATGGAAATGGGGAAAATGGCATCATCCAAAAACTCAGAGAGAAGAGTGATCGTAAAAATAATGGGTGTGACAATCACTCCATAAAACAAAGGGAAGTCTGTTTTATGAACAATATGATATTTTGCTGTCGGAGAAGGAATGATCCAAACAAAAATCCTTTGTAACAAATGTAAGAATAAAAAAAGAGAAATATAACCAAAGACAAAGTATTGTTTGTATTCTCTTGTTTCTTCCTTTTCGATTCTTTCTTGTTCTGTAAGTTTTTCGTTTAAAAGTCTGGATTCTTCATCGTTTAAAAAATAATTTCCAGTGGTATTGTATTTATCGACAGTTTCTTCTAAAATTTTCTTTTCCTCGTCAGTGAGTTGCGAGTAGGACTTCCCTTGGTAGTCATATTCATCCGTTCTTTTGGATTCGTTGGTTGAGTCATTGTTTGAAGGATAGTCACTTATATCTGTCGCAACATTTGTATTAGATGCATTGAATAGTAAGTTTTCTACGGCAATTTCTGGATGGTTCCGTTTATTGATCAGTGCGGCAACCGTATCGGCATGCCCCTTTTGAAAGTTGTCTGCTTTGAATGCGGGAATGGTGTAAGTATCAATGATTCGTTTGACTGTGACATCTGGAAGGTCTCCTTCGAGACCATATCCAATTTCGATTTCCACACGCCTTTGGTCGATGATGTGTAAAACGAGGATTCCATTGTCTTTGCCTTTTTTACCAATTTTCCAATGATTAAATAAAGCAACGGCAAAGTCTTTTGGCACATAACTTCCGATTGTTGGCAAAGTCACTACTGCAATTTCCAATCCGCTCGAGGCCTCTTCGGCACTGATTATATTGTCGATGACGGACGTGTCTGTCAAAACACCGGCACTATCTTCCACCCAACTGTTTCTGAGTTCCTTGGGGTTGGGAACTTTGGAAACGAGCGTGTCTATGGATTCTTCATGGGAGGGGGAGCAGAAGGAAATAGAAAGCAGGGAGGTTGCTACTGCGAGAGTCAGTAGAATCTTATGGAAGTAGGTTTGTCTTGGGTTTAGAAGTGCATTCACGACCGCTAAATTGTAGAAGAGCGGTTTGGAATGTCAAGTCTCAAGTTAAGGGGGAAGCCCACAAGAGGATCCACAAGTAAAGGAAATGGTTCTTGGAGTGAGAGGAGTTCCTGACTGAGAACGAATCCCGGGGCCCAAGGAAATCGTATAAGTTTCGTTAACAAAGCCGTCTGGCATTCCATGAAGTGACTGGCCTTGTATGCTAACGCTTTCTACGGAAACTGGTGGAGTGATCAAAATATTCTCAGAAAACCATGTAGAGTAAGGTACTTCATCTTCTGGAAGTAGAATGATATCTGAAAAATAGAAAGAGAGCATTGATGGAGCATTTTCTACGTAAGTATTATTTTTTGGACCCGAATCAGTAAGTTCAAAAAAACTAGGTTGGTTTCCAGGGGGATAAGCAAAAAAACTCGAAACTTCCACAAGACTAGAATTGTCTTTGATTTCCGTAACTCGAATGTCTAGCGGTGAAGAAACAAGAAGTGTGAAGCTAAAATATGAGGAGCCACCTTTTGTCACAGCAAATGTGGTGGAGCCAGTTGATAAATGAATGAAAAATCTTCCACCAGAATCCGTTGTTGCCGATGAATCTAATCCATCAAGTCCATTGGATCGGCTGTTGACGGTCAGTATTGCATTTGGAACTGCTGCACCTGTTTCATCACGAATTTGGCCAGTGATAGAAATGGCAATGGATGTTGGAGTCAGTCCCAATAGAGGGAGTCCTAGGAGAATGGATGAGTCTTCTTTGGGATCTGGAACCAGGACTTTTTGAACCAATGGGTTGTAGTAGCAGTTTACTAGGTTAAGTAGCAGAACTAAAAGTAAGGAATATTTGAGTTTACGTATGATTAACTTCATTTTCGTAAATATGGCACCTTACATGATGAGGCGCAGTAGCATAATTTTATGCTAATATATGAATTTTATGATATTATATTTTTTTGTCAAAGATAAAACGCTATATTCCATCTATTGCGTGATGGTAAAGTCAAAGATTTAGAAGGTTGGATTTAGATGTCAAATCTCTAGTTAAGGTCCGCAAGTGGCAAGGCAGGTAAAGTTAATGGTTCTTGGAGTCAGAGGTATTCCTGTGGTTGAGCCAATAATTCCGGATCCTAATGTGATTGTATATTTCGTTGTTTGTGAAGAAAATCCATCGACCAATACAATTAAAGATTCTCCTTCAACACTAGTATTTCCTAGTGAGAGCGATGGTGAAACCTGTATGTTTTCGCTCAACCAAATGGCCTCTTGACCTTCCGGGGAAGGTTGTGGTTCCAGTTTGGTCGCGGATTTGACCTGTGACTGATAAGGCGTTGCGGTAGTCAGTCCCAAAAGAGAAAGCCCTTGAATTAGGGATCGGTCTTCTTTAGAGTCAGGAACTAAGATTCTTTGAACGAATGGGTTGTAGTAACAGTTGGCTTAGTTTATCAACAGAATTAGAAGTAAGGAAAATTTAAATTTTTGTATGATAAACTTCATTTTCGTAAATTTGGCGATCAATGTATGACCTTTGCAGAGTTATATGCGAATATATGAATTTTTCGATATATGATAACTGTTTTTCAAGTGAAAAAGCGCTTTATAGGGCTGCGCATCCTGATATACAGGTAAATGTAACCTTTGTTCCAGGAGCCATCGGTTTACCTGATTTTACCTTTATTCCTGATCCAAATGTAGTTGTATATGTGTTTCCTGTACCTACGGGAGAAGATATGTTGAGATCAAATCTATTATTAGATATATTTACCGTTGAAGTGTTGAATTGTATTATGGATTGAGTTTGTATAATATTTGTAGCGATCCAAGTGCTCGCATTGGAAGCATCAATATCTAATGTTTCTGAAAAGGTAAAAGAAAATGTCGTTGGGGAAGACGTAATGTTTTCTCCATCAGCAGGGCTGGAACTTAATAGAAAAAAATAAGGAGATGGTTGTGGCGCGGAAGCAGGTGCAGCAATGAATCCCGCACCTGTTACATTTGGTCTTCCTTATTTCTGAGATGGTTTTTATTGGGAATAGAAGAGTCTATAAATTGTAAGTGATAAGCAATAGATGAAGGTTCAATTTATGATAGGAATGCAAAAAACTATAACAAATGACTAGGTGGCTAACGGAACAACTCTAAAAATATAAAACCAGTGCAAATAAAAAACTAAAAAAATTAAATATTTATCTAGATTTAGCTGAAGCATTAATCGATGAATCATTAACATGTATTTCTTTATTCCAGAAAATGAAAGGGTTAAAATCTTTTTCTAAAAATCTTTGAGTAAAAGAAAGAACTTACAAAGAAAAAGTAACTAAATCTTAGAAGCGATCTTATATAGAGGAACGAGATTAGCATAGATTTAGATATTGATTTTAGTTTTATATTAGAAATTGTTTACGTAATGCGACATTTAAAGCTCTAACTTTCCTCCTGAAATCAAGATCGTTCCTAGTTGATTGGCAAAGTTCCAACCAAAAATGTTATTTTATAGGATGTCTTTTCAATACTGTGGAAATTGTTTTTTATAAAGCTAAAGCACCGATTCGAAACCGGATTGTGGTTGGTTTCATGCTCTTACCTGTTGTAGACTTAATTCCCGGCATAAGTGTTAAAGTATAATCATTTTGAGGTAAATACGACAAACTATCTATCGCGAAATTAACATTGTTACTGGCAACACTTGCAGAATAAAGACTTAATGCGGGTGATATTAAAAAGTTTTCATTTCGCCAGCTGTTGTTATCAGAAGGTAATTCAAGATTCTCTGTAAAAAAGAAACTGAAGCCTGATCCAACTGTAATCGCATAATTTGCGTTTGCAACGACTAATCCATTGTAGGGCATTGAAGAAGTTAAGTCTAAGAATGAAATATCCCCAAGGGAAGAACTATACGCTTCTAAATTATAAACTGTATACGTTGAATTGCTGATTGAGTTTAAGGTTACGATCGGTGGTGTGACAGAAAGTTCGATTCTAAATACAGTTCCAAGATGATCCACCTCAAGGGTCATTGTCCCAGCTGAGCCTACTAATTTAAATCGACCTGCTGAATTCGTTACACTTTGATTTGTAGTATCTGTTGAATCAGCAATTTTCACGGTAGCCCCTGATACTCCCGCCCCAAGTGAAATCAATTGTCCTGTGACAATGATGGAAGAAGGTCCTAAACCAAGTAGACCAAGGGTTGAATTGTTATTTTCCTCTTCCGTCGGGTTTAAGATGCCATTCACAAACGGATTGAAATAACAATTCCCAAGCAACATCCATAAACTCAAAATCACTGAAACAGATCGTAAGTTAAGTCGATGGTTCATATCTTTTCTCCAGAATACGGGGATTGTTTTAAAAAAGAAAATTACCTTAGGTTAGAAACCTAAGAGATTAATTATATAGGAATTATGGATGTTTGGCAAGAAATTTATTGATTAATCTGATAGTTAGATGAGTTATCTCTTTCGTTCATAAAATTCTTACAGTGGCATTACACTCTCAATTCGAAACCGAATGGCTGGTTGTTTTAGAGCTTTGCCTGTTGCGGAACGAATGCCTGGCATCAAAGTCAGAACATAGTCAGTTTGTATGCCATAATTTTCTGGTGGTATAACAATGGTAATAGAGTCCGGTGAAATCCCAAGTATACCTAATCCAATCGTCGGAGATACTATGAAGTTTTGGTCTCTCCATAAGTTGTAATCTCCAACCTCCTCAAGATTTTCGGAAAATTTAAAATAAAAACCAAACCCGAGTATAGACGTATAATTGGAACTAGTAATGATCAACCCGTCATATGGTCGTGAAGAGACCAAATCAAAGTATGATGGAATTTCAGAGGTTGTAGGATACGTTTCTAAGTTAGAAACAGTATAACCAGAATTTTCTATTGAAACCAAATGAGCGATGGGGGGCATCACTAAAATTTCCAGTTTGAATTCGGTTCCATTATGATTCACTTGGAGCTGCAAAGAACCCGCAGGGCCTGTTAAATGAAAACGACCAGCTTCATTTGTAACCGTTTTGTTTGAATCCGATCCAGCGATTTGGATGGTGGCACCAACGACTGCGATACCGTCATTTGTTTTAAGTTGGCCTGTAATTCCGAAAGTTGTCGGAGCAAAACCCAATAGACCTAAAAAAGCACCCGAATTCTTTTCTTCTTCCAGCGGGTTTAAGATTCCATTCACTACCGGATTGAAATAGCAGTCAGAAAAAAAAGGAAGAAAGATAATTAGAAAATAGATCTTGTGGATTTGTATTCTCATAAATTACCCTCCAATTCTTTTTATAAAAATTTTGCTACTGAAACAAACAGTAAATCAATGCTTCAGATTTCTTACTGGGTAGATCTGGTATTGCCTTGGGAAGTAAAGAATATTAGAATTCCCCTGTCATAAATCGAATTGATGTAGGTCGTATCGATTTCCCAGTCTCTGATTTGATACTAGAATTCAAAGTGATAGTAAAAGGGGTAAAGGGAGGGAGTGAGCCACCTGCTAGAACAATGGTTACATTATCTTTAGAAATACTTGTATACTCAAACCCAATTGATGGATTTACAATTATATTTTCGGCTGTCCAAAGAGCAGAATTAGAGGGCATTTCTAAGAACTCAGAAAATTTGAATACAAGGTTACCATTGATCGTAGTTCCGTAGTTACTATTATCAACAAGGAGCCCATCATAAGGCATGGATGATGTCAACTCCAAATAAACAGGCTCTTCTCCAAGGACATAAACATCTAAGCTTTGGACTGAATAACTAGAATTGTTAATGAAGCCAACAGTCGCCCCCATTGGTGTGACCATTAATTGGATGGTTACTAAGGTACCTCCATCCGAAAATTGTAAGGTTGCCGGTCCCGTTGGGATATTTAGATAGAACCGTCCTGCCGTATTGGTTGTAGAAGAGTTAGTATTCTTCGAAGAAAATGAAGTAGTTCCTAAGCTGACCTCTACGCCAACAAGTGAAACACCCAGTTTTTTGATTTGTCCTGTGATGCTAACTGTAGATGCTGAACCCCCAGCTAATCCAAGGAGTGCGGACGAGTCAGACTCCTCTACCTTTGGATTCAGTAAGTCATTCACCAAAGGATTAAAGTAACAGTTCGTCGAAGAAAACAAAAAGACGAAACCTATAAGAATTGGTTTTCGTAGTATCGGAGAAAAATGCTTCATGGTATTCTCGGATTACTTCTTCTTCTTTAAAGCTTCTAAATCTTTTTCAAGTTGTTCTAACTCGTATTTTTCTTCTGCTTCTTTCAATTCTTGTTCGGTTCTGATTTGTTCTACTGCTTCATCTTTGATGCGTTTGATTTCGGAATCGGAAACCATGCGGAAACCATTTCCTTCGCAAACATCAACAACAATTGTCTTACGAGTGACTGTAATGAGAAATCCACCGAGCAGGGTGATTGCCATATCTGTCCAAGTTGATGTTTGTTTGATACGAACTGGGCGGTTGTCTTTGGGAAGTAATTCATCCCAATTTGGTTCGCTAAAACGTAAGGCTCCAAACAACCAAAAGTATTCTGGATATTCTTGAAAGGATTGGCACTTGGCTGCTTCGGGAGCAAGGGTGATCATGTTTCCGTCAGCCACAGAACCAAGCACAAAAGAATCACGAAGGCTATGTGTTACAACTTCGCCTCCTTCTTGTTTGGCTTTCTTTTCTGCTTCTTGTCTAGATAGTTCTTCTCTACGTTTGCGGATTTCTTCTTGTTTGGCTGCAATGGCCTTTTCTTTTTCTGATTTCCGTTTTTCTTCTTCTTCTTTACGAATGTTTTCTTCTTCCGATTCCGCAATGTCTTTGTAGATAATTTTTAGGACAGTTTTTTTGGAAATCACCATGTGTTTTCCGTTTTGTGTGTCCACTTCGACACTATCCACGTTTTGATTCGTGACGATCCCTTTGATGGATTTGCCTTGTTTGAGAAGGATGGTTTGTACTGCACTTAATGGAAAAATGAAAAATAAAAGTATAATTAAGGTTAAATTTAAGTTTCGCATTTTTTAGATCCGTTTTCTAGTATTTTCCCTATATTATTAGGATTTAGAATCATTTGCAATACCGAAATTTTTCATTTAACAGAAATACTTCGAGAAATGGGTCTCAATTTTGCAATAGTATGGATGTTTCTCGCCAAACAATCCCATTCGAACTTGAAAAAGTTGCAGATATTAGATGTAGTATGATTCGTATATTAAGTTTTTTGATTCAATGTCAGTGTTTGATTTCTATAAGTACACAATTGTTTCAGCAAAAGAGGTGGTATGAAAGAAGATCCAAAAATGCATAAAGTTCTACATTCTGTCCATTTATGGGGCATTGCTGTTGGGCTTGTGATTTCTGGTGATTATTTTGGTTGGAACTTTGGATGGTCCAAAGCTAGTTTTTGGGAATTTAGTTTTGCTGTTGTTTGGATCGCCACCTTCTACGTCCTATTTGCCCTTTGTTTTACAGAACTTGCTGCCAGCATCCCACAATCGGGTGGGCCTTCGGCTTATGCCAAAAGGGCTCTCGGAGATTTGTTTGGCCTTGTCACAGGGTATTTGGTTCTTGTGGAATTTTTGCTTGCCCCACCTGCCATTGCTTCGGCCCTCGGGGGATACATCCATTTTCTTTTTCCCGTCATTCCAGAGTTTGGTGCCGGGATTGTTATGTTTTGTTTGTTGTTGTTAATCAATTTAACGGGGATCAAACAAACCGCACGTTTTGAATTATTCGTCACACTTGTGGCCGTGTGTGGACTTTTGTTTTATTTAGGATTTTTGGTTCCACATGTATCTTTTGATCGTATTCCTAAATTTCCAGAAACTACTTCTATCTCCTGGGGTTCCGTTTTTCTTTCCATTCCTTTTGCCATTTGGTTTTTTTTGGCAGTGGAAGGTGTGGCTTTGGCTTCCGAAGAGGTGCGTAACCCTGCGAGGGACATTCCCATAGGTTACACTGCTGGTATTTTTACTTTGCTTTGTTTGGCGGGACTCATTTTTGTATTTACTGCTTCTGTTGTAGATATCAAAGAAATTTCTGAATTGGATTATCCTTTATCTTATGTATTGCAGAAGTTATACGGTAAAGATCAGGTTTGGCCTTTTGTATTTACCTTTATTGGTTTATTCGGCCTTGTGGCTTCCTTATTTGGGATCATTCTGGGTAACTCTCGGTTGGTTTATGCTATGGCAAAGGAAGGTTATTTACCAAATTACCTTTCAAAATTAAACAAAGGTTCTTCGGTTCCAGGGAATGCAGTTCTTTCAGGTGGAACCTTGGGAATTTTTTGTATGTGTTTTTTAGATACTGCCGAACTCATCACAATTTCTGCGTTAGGTGCTTGTGGGATGTATCTATTGAGTTTGGTTTCTTATTTTGTTCTCCGTAAAAAAGAACCCAATATGCCAAGACCCTACAAAGCACCATTGTATCCCATCCTTCCTGGAATTGCGCTTGTTCTTGGGATTGTGGCCTGTGGTTCGGTTTGTTTTTCCGAACCTTATTTAGCACTTGGAGTTTTAGGTTTTGGAATTCTACTTGGAATGGGTTACCATTTTCAATCCAAAAGATCACCTAGTTGAACTAACTTCCCAGTTCCATCTTTGGTTTTGTTTTTGCTTCGTGACAACGATCCAAAAACAATCTTGAAACAGAGTCGTCGGGGTTTGTATCGAGTAGTTTGGAAAATCCGTCAATGGCCTCTTCAAAATCTTCTCTGCGGAATGCATCTAGGGCGAGTGTATAATCATCTTTTGTAGCAACAAACCTAGCTGCCTTTTCTGGTTCGTATCCATCCAAAACTTCTACAACGAAAACAGATTCTGTTTTTCCTTTGATGGCCACACGGTCGAGGAGTCGGTAATGGTATCCTAATCCATCAGATGCTTCGATAAAGGTGTCTGCACTAATCACAATCCTTGAAGAAAAAAGTTTGGTGATTCCTTCGATCCGAGAGGCAAGGTTTACGGCGTCGGAAATAACGGTTCCTTCCATTCGTTTGTGTTCCCCTAAGATTCCTAAGGTGAGATTTCCTGTATGGATGCCGATTCCTACTTCGATAGGAATATAACTACAGTTAGACCTATGTCCGTTGTAAATCCGAATGGCTTCTTGCATTTCTACAGCAGCTTTGACGGCATCATTGACATCGTAGGGAAACAAAGCCATAACTGCATCACCAATGAATTTATCGATAAATCCATTGTTGTGCCTAATGATTGGGCCCACTCGTTGGAGATAACTATTTAAAAAATCAAAATTTTCCTTAGGAGTTAGTGTTTCAGAAAACTCAGTAAAGGATCTGATATCAGCAAAGAGAATGGTCATTCTTTTCTGGACTTGGTCACCAAGATCTACATGCCGAATATCTGCTTTACCCAAATGGAAGAGAAACTCTGTGGGAACAAAACGGCTAAAGGATGTGCTCAATTGTTTTTGTTCGTGGGCAAATTCTAAAGTTTTTGTGATGTTTTGACGGACAATTCGTCCGAAAGTGATGACTTGTAAAAATACAAAGACCACTACTGTGGCAGGTGCTATGTACATGGTATGGATGATGGATTCCGCATGTAACACATCATTGGTGGCACCTACAAGAACCAAAAACATTCCAAATGACAATAATTTGGATTCCATTCGATTTTTTTTGTAAGCACGATGTAGATAAACAAATACAAAAACTCCATTAGCAACAAAGGCAATTGGATAAATGGAGGCCGTTTCTGTAAAATAAACAGGCGGTAACAACAAACCTAAAGTTAAGATCGATGATAGAACATAAAAGAAAGTTCCCATTCGTTTGGAGAAGTCTTCAGGGAAAATGGTATAAAAATAATGATAGAGGAGGGGTGCTGACCAGAACCAAGAAATATATTCCAATCGTAAAAGGATCCAATACGGAACATCTACAAATTCAATTAAAATCCTTTCTCCCGTGGATATGGTTCTAAGGAAAACGGCCATAGAAAAAAGAAAGATCCCGATTGTATGTTTGCCATCTCGATTGTAAAAATACATTACGAGAAAAAATAAACCAACAAAAGCTAGAACTGATGATAACATTGTTTCATTGATCTTTCGTTTGGTGATGCGACTTTCTCCTTTTGTATAAGTAGAAAGAACGATATCAGTCCAGATCCCTCCCTTTCTATGTTCATAATTGGCAACATAGATATCTATGGTTAGGTCTGTGGTTTGTGGTAAAACAACGATGGTGGATTTAACTTCGGGTTTGTATTCGTTTGGATTGGATCCGGGAAATCCAGATCCACCTAACAACTTTCCATTTACATAAATTGCGTATGCTGTGTCTTGTTCATGGACAGTGAGAGCCATGGTTTCCGAAAGATTGTCTGCCAGTTTGAGTTTGGTTCGAAAGCTAGCATGTCCAAAACCACCAATTGATCCGTATGGCATTTTGTATCCATTCCAATGACCCGGAAGGTTCAGGAATAAATCAGAATCTGTTTCCTTTATTTGATTTGGTGCCGTATTCCAAAAAAATTTCCATTCCCCATTCAATACAACAAACGGTTGATTGGTGAAGGAATGGTTGCTCAGGTCTGAAAAACCTTTGACAATTTCTGCCTTTACATTCCTCTCCTCTGAAAGACAACTGAGATGGAATAAAATAAGAATCAGAAAGAGTTTTTTCATTTAGGCTTGTCGTTTTGGAAAAACTGTATAATCCTGAAGTTTTGTAAAATTCACTTCGTCTCTTTTGTAACCGAGTAACCCCTCTAAGGTTTGGTACCGGTTCATCCCCATACTAATTTCTATATCTTGGCCTGTAAATTGACCCGGGTGTTCGTAACCGCAGGAATGGGCCAAACTAAGAAGTTCTTTTCGAAATCCTTGGATGTACTTGGCCGCACGTTTTCCTTTGATGGTTGGATCCACTCCTCGTTGCAACCACCAGTTCTGAGTGGCCACTCCTGCAGGGCAATGGTCGGTATGGCATTTTTGTGCTTGGATACAGCCAATGGACAACATGGCTTCCCGTGCTACATTGATGAGATCACACCCCATGGCGATCGCAACAACGGCTCTGTCAGGAAATCCCAGTTTTCCAGAACCAATCCAAACAATTTGTTCGGATAGTCCTTCTTTTTGAAAGAGAGTGTAAACCCTTTGGAATCCTATTTTAAAAGGTAAGGATACGTGGTCGGCATACGTCAGAGGTGCGGCACCTGTCCCTCCTTCTCCACCATCGATGGTGATGAAGTCAGGGCCTAAAGAAGTTTCTTTCATCTGAGCGGCGAGTTCTTCCCAAAATTCAATTTCTCCGACGGCACTTTTGATTCCAACGGGTAAACCTGTTCCCGATGCAATCCTTTCAATGAATTGAACGAGTTCTTTGACATTTGTAAATTCGCTATGGGAGTTGGGAGAGATACAATCTTTGCCTTCTTCGACATGGCGGATGGCAGCAATTTCGGCGTTCACTTTTTTTGCTGGTAGGATCCCACCTTTCCCTGGTTTGGCGCCCTGTGAAAGTTTGATTTCGATCATTTTGATACAAGGGTTTTTTCCCACTTTCTCTTTGAGAACTTCCAAACTAAACTTTCCTGATTTGTCTCTGGCCCCAAAGTAACCTGTACCAATTTGCCAAACCATATCGGCTCCTTCCATATGGTAATGGCTGAGGCCTCCTTCACCTGTGTTCTGATAGGCGCCAGAATCCCTCGCACCTCGATTGAGTGCCATCACAGCATTTTTGCCTAGAGAACCAAAGGACATCGCAGAAATGTTCACAATGGAATAAGGTCTGTAGGGAAACTTACGTTTCGGCCCAATGATTTTTAAACAGGGAATACAACTTGGGTCTTGGTTGTGGATGTATGCTTTTGCTTCCGGATACGGGAAGGCTTTGTGTTTGATGATCGGATATCCCGGTTCGTATTGGATTTCTGTAGTTCCAAATCCAAAGTTATTGTTTTGGCCTTTGGCTGTGGCATAAATCCAACTCCTTTCTGTGCGATCGAAGGGACGTTCTTCTTTATCGTGAGCCACCCAATATTGCCTGAGTTCGGGCCCAATCATTTCTAAAAAATAACGAAGCCTTCCGACAATCGGGAAGTTTCTCTGAATCGTGTGCGTTTTTTGTGTGATGTCTCGGATAAAAACCAAAACAAGAAACAACAACAGTCCAACGAATGTGGAAGACAAAGGATAGGTTTCAATCCAATTGAGTATCTGATCCATAAGGGGTGCGTCCAAATCTATATACGAAGCAAAATGCTGACAAGCTAAGATTGGACGTGCGAAATTGATTCCAAAAGTTTTTCTTTTGTAAAAGGTTTGAAGATGTAGCCGGAGATGATGGGGATTTTGGCGGCACGGTCTGTGTCGGCGGTATCTACGGAAGAACTGACAAGGAAAACTTCAATGGATTTGGGGAACTTAGGGAGGATCTTTCCGAAGGCATCTAAAAATTGCCAACCATCCATAAGGGGCATATTGATATCCAAAAAAATAATGTCAGGAAGTTGGTCTTTGTTTAGGACTTCCGTTTGAAAAAAATCCAGAGCATTTTCGGCATCGGAGAAAACCAAAACATCTCCTTTGATTCCTGCGTTGGATATAATTTTTTTCGTAGTGAACTGGTAGATCTGGTCATCGTCGATGACACAAATTTTGGGATTCATAATCCACTCCCGTTAGGAAAGTACATCACAAGAATGGTTCCTACCTCTGGTTTGGAACGCACCTCGATCTTTCCTCCCACCGATTCGATTTTATTCTGAACCAAAAATAAACTTGAGACCTCTACCACTCATCTGACGATGAAAAGTCACATGATTCTGAAAAAATTGTTCTCCCTTTTGTTTGGAAGGAAACTCCCGGCCCAAGGTAAGAATCAGGTTTTCCCAAGTTAGTGCCGTCAGGAACCACCGGAAATGAGTGATTTTAGATTTTTGACGGCTTTCAATAATGGATCTTCCCATTTTTTGGGATCTGGGTCACCTTTTGCATTTTGAATTAAATCCAATATTTGGTTCAAATGGTCTGCTGATCCTTTGAGATTTTCCAGGTTTTCCAGAAGTTGTGTTTCCTTTTTTTTCCTTTCGTCAATGTCTATGATTTGGGCCAAATAGTGGATGGGATGGCCTTTATCATTACGAAGTACGGTCACAGTGATATGTGCCCAAACTTTATTCCCTGATTTTTGGATGTATTGTTTTTCTATCGAATAGTTGTCGATGATTCCTTTTTGGACTTCATCTCGGAGTTTTAAATTTTCTTCCAGTTCATCTACAGAGCTGATTTCCGAAAAATGTTTTCCAATGATTTCAAAAACTTTATAACCTAAAAAGTTGGCGAATGCTTCGTTTGCTTCATCGATAAACCCATTTTTACTAGTTTGTACAAGACCAATGGGTGAATCGTGAAACATAGTTTTGAATCTACGTTCCGCAAGTTCTAAGTTTGCTTCTGTATCTATTTTTTCAGAAATGTCCCGGGAAGAAGTGTGGATGTATTTTTTTCCTGTTGTGGGATGGATGGTCAAACGATTGTCAGACTGTAACCAAATGTAGTTTCCATCTTTGTGTAAAAAACGAAAAGTTGTGTGGATGTTCGTTTCTCCACGGAGGATCGGTTGGTGAGACCTTTCGTCGATGAGTCTTTTTTCGTCAGGGTGAAAGTAGTCGTAAGGATTTTTTCCAATCAGTTCTTCGGATTTGTAACCAATGATTTTTTCTGAATTGGGACTTACATAAATATAAGTTCCGTCTGGTTCATGTAGACATACCAATTCACGGCTAATTGCCGTTAAAAGGTGAAGTATTTCTGAATCGGGAAGTCCCACAAACGAAATCCTGTTTGGATCTTGTGGGTTGTCTATCCCAAATGTTCTTTTTGCGATCCCCGTTTCATAAAATTGTTTGGAAATCTCTTTTTTTTGAAACCAACCGTTATCAAAACCAACCGGTCTTTTATGACCCAGAAAATTGGTTCAAGGATACTCAAATGAAAAATCTATCGTATGTCATTCTAGACGGGAATTTAACTTCCGACCCAGAAGAAAGAAACATTGCAGGAGGAAAGTCTCTTGCCGTTTTTACAGTTGCTGTCAATCACACGGCAGGCAACCAAGAAGGTAAAGACAAAGACGACGTGTCTTACTTTGAAGTGGAGGCTTGGGAAAAATTAGGAGAGAACTGTGTCGAATATCTACAAAAGGGAAGTAAGGTGACGATCATGGGCAATCTCAAACAAAACCGATGGAAAAGCCCTGAAGGTGAAAATAGATCCAAAATCAAAGTGACTGCTTCCACAGTCCGGTTTGATAGTGTTCGCAAAAAAGAACCAAAAGCGGCTTAAGGAAATTTTAAGATCTTTACGGGTGTTGGAAATCCCTTCACCCGTGTTTTGGTTTATGGTGTGGGGATTGTTCTTTTTTTATGTTTTGAATGAGTGGGTGAATCAAATATGGAATGGCTGTCGTTCTGGTTTGATTTGGAATTTTCTCCCGATTCTTCTGTGAGTTTTCTTTCCTCAGTTCGATCTTCTTGTAGGGACGGTTTTCCATTTTTAATCACGGATAAAATTCGGAAATATCTAGGAGAAGAAACCAAGTTCCATTCTCTAAAATAGTATTTTGAAAATGCATGTTTGGGTCCATAAACACCGTTATTCGAATCAATTTTGTTTTTGATATTGGTTTTGAAATCCGATTGTTCTTCCTTGGTTAGGTTGGGAAACTGCGCCACTTCCCCTTCCACATAACGGTTTCGTAAAATATCCAATTCCCTGCGGTTTCGTCTTGTGACATCTTCAAAAAAATATTGATTGGGGCCGTTACAATTTCCTCCGTATGATTCACAATTGGGAGCAAGTTGCGGGTTCACATACGTGAGTTCCAAATAAATGCTTATGTACTCACCGGGGTTCGGAACTTTTCCCTCTTGGATTTCTAAAACTTGGGGAACTGTATCTCTATCCGTATATTGTCTTTCAATGGCTTCACGTGAGATTTTGGTTTCGGGGGTTGTACTATTCACTTTCACCGGTTTTTTCGATTCCCCAACGATTACTTTGTTTCGCATTACTTCTGTTTTTGTTTCCAAAATTTCATAGGCTTGAAAGTTTACTGGTTGTTTGGCGATCACTTCACCCTTTTGGTTGATTACGATGATATGATGTTCTAAGATCGTTCCCGCAATGATTTCTTCTATGATACTAATCCCTGCATCTTCAAAAAATAAATCGAGTTGGATGAAAGGAATTTTGTTTTCCGAATACTCCACACTCACCCCTGGTTCCCTGGCCAAAGTTTTTTTTTCTTCTTTGGTTTCTGAATGGGTGGCTTCCGATTTTGTAATCATACGAATGTGGTTGAGATTAATTTGTTCTGTGTGAGTCGGAAAGGACGGAGTGAATACCTGTTGCGGAGTTTGGCATCCGAAAGAAAGGACTAACAGGAAGGAAAGAAAATACACGCGGTTCATAAAGTAAGTATCGGTCAGAGATTGCCCCTAAAATTAGGGGCAATGTTGCGGTTTAGATGTGTTTTGCAGAAAGTGGAGGGAGGATTGGCCCACTCACTTGTAGGATTTCTACATACTTTCCATTCACTAAACGGAATGCTTTTTCTGGTTTGTCTTTTAAGAAGTAAACAGCTTCCATTCCTTTTTGTGTAGGAGCTTCCATTTTCAAAACCTTTCCCCATTCAGTATAAGTAAGGGTGATGGTTTGACCATCTTGGCTGTATTCTTTGACTAGTTTTCCATCAAAGTCATACTCAGCCATTGCAATTGGATTTTTATCAGTCCAGAATTCAATTAGGTTGAAAACGAGAACATCCAGAATTCCTCCAACGTAATATGCAATGGAAATTGGAAAGAGCATTAAAAGAGAACGAAAGAAACCTGCAACTTTTCCAGTTCCAATTTGAATGTTTCCATTGAAAGAGTAAACGGCTTTCGTAACTCCAAATTTTCCAAAGCAATTTGCGAATAAACCAATGGACAAAAGTCCCACAAGAGCGGCTTTTAATATTTTTTTCATTTTTTACCTCTTAGTTCTGAACAAAAAACTAAAGACCAATCCTATGTGATTCACGAATCATCTGCAAGCCGAAATGATTGACATGGTCATTTTTTCGAAGAATCTGGTCTGAATAGAAGGCATCTCCCATTGATCTTTTCCGATTTTGAATACTTTGTCTTCTTTCTCTTTGTTTTTTTTACGGTTTGGTACGTATTCCCTACCATTTTTTCGAATCAATCTAGGGAAACACGAATCCTACATATCTTCCTACTCATTAGTAGTTATTTCTTTTACATGTCTTGGGATTATCGTTTTGGTGCTCTCATCCTACTTTCCACTGCCATCGATTATTATGTAGGACTCAAACTAAGCGGAGAAACTAGGGAAAAGGTAAGATACTATCTCTTACTTTTTAGTTTGATTACAAACCTAGTGTTTATTTTGGGTTTTTTCAAATATTACAACTTTCTTGTCACCTCTATCAATACGGTCACCAATCCTTTGTTTGGTGCAGATGCCTTACCTGTTCTTAAAATTATTCTTCCTGCAGGGATCTCCTTTTTTACCTTTCAGTCTTTGTCTTATACCATTGATGTGTATCGCAAGGAAATTCCGGCCGAAAAAGATTTTATTCGTTTTGCTTTGTTCGTGAGTTTTTTCCCTCAACTGGTTGCAGGCCCCATTGTTACGGCAAGAACCTTTATGCCACAACTCTATACGCCAAAAAAACTGGAAGATATCGAGTTTCGAGTGTCGATTCGATTTTTTATGTTGGGTTATTTTAAGAAAGCAGTTTTGTCTGATATGGTCGCTCCGACCATTGACACAATTTATGCCGACCCATCTGGCCACCACGCCTACGCTTTGTTAATTGCCGCAGCGCTCGGTGGAATTCAAGTGTATTTGGATTTTAGCGGGTATTCGGATATGGCCATTGGAAGTGCCATGTTACTTGGTTATAAACTTCCGACAAACTTCAACTTACCATTCCTTGCCACTTCTGTTTCTGGTTTTTGGCGCCGTTGGCACATGACCTTAAATTCTTGGTTACGAGATTATATTTATATTCCTATGGGTGGAAGCCGCGTAACATCCGTCAGACGAAAATTCAATCTTTGGTTCACCATGTTTGTGAGTGGGGTTTGGCACGGAGCACAGTGGACTTTTGTGTTTTGGGGAAGTCTCAACGGATTTTTTTATTTTTTAGAAGAGGTTTGGAAAGAATGGTTTCCTGACCAAAAGAACGAAACGGAAACCAAACATTGGTATGCGGCTCCTCTTTGGCTCTTTCAGAATCTCCTCAATAGTTCCATTTTCTTTTTGGGTGCTGTTTTCTTTCGTTCTCTCACTTGGGAAAATGCTTGGATTCACATCCGGGGAATTTTTACATTCCAAGCGGGACAAATCCGGCCTTATATGTGGAAAGACTTCCTTTGGATTCTATTTTTCCTCTATTTAGGCCATATCATCGGTTATTTTATCTTTGAAAAGGGAAAAGGCAAACAAATCCCCGCCAGTTTGGAATTTGCCCTCTATCCCATTCTCTTTCTTGTCTTAAATTTAGCTACACCAGAAAACTCCGTTCCGTTCATTTACTTTCAGTTCTAATTTGCTTTTTTCGTTTCCAATATTAGGAATCCTTATAGCTTGTTGCTATGGAAAGTGAGCGAAGGCTACCAAGAATATCTCCCGGTGACTTTTCTGAATTTGAGGTGCAACTGGATTTGGAAGGGATCACCTTATTTGGAAAGTTAGGGAATATTTCAGAAGAAGGCCTTTGTTTTTTGGGTGAGGACGACTTACTCAGCGATGAAATTGAGTCCCAGGTTTTGGGAAGTATTGTTTGGGCAAAGGGCACCAAACGTATGTTCTTTGAAGGAACTGTTATGTGGACCCAAACCTCCAAAATCAAAAATGTAATTTATTATATCGCAGGAATCCAATTCCAAGAAAAACTAAATCTTACGGATTCTATGCTTGCTCGTAGTTTGGAGATCAAATGAAAATACTACTCCTTGGTGGAACCGGACTTATCGGTAAACAAGTGTTACTGTCTCTTGTTTTTTATCCCCAAATCAAAAAGGTAATTGTTTGGGCCAGAAGTTCCAAGTCTGCTTCCAATCCCAATGTCCCCATTGAAGTCATCCAAGTAAACTGGGAAGATTTTCAGGCAGGAAAAGTTTCCCTTCCTGATGGTTTGGATGCTGTATTTTGTTGTCTTGGAACTACCATTAACAAAGCAGGAAGCCAGGAAAAATTCAAAGAAATCGATTACGAATATCCACTCCTTGCGGCCAAACAAGCCAAATCAAAAAATGTTCCTGGATTTTATATCATTACCGCCATGGGATCTGATGCCAATTCTTCTATATTTTACAACCGAGTGAAAGGCGAAATTGAAACGGAACTTCGTAACTTACAATTTCCCTTCCTTGGAATTTTTAGACCTTCCCTTCTCATTGGCGAAAGAGAAGAAGTACGATTGGGCGAGAAGGTAGGTGAATTCCTCGGAAATCTCATTCCTTTTGGACTTCTGGGACTTAAAAAATTCAAACCCATTCCTGGTGAATACGTTGCCAAATCCATGATCCATTCTCTGTTACACGACAAACCAGAAAAAGGATTACCTCCACAAGTGAAAGTATATGAAAACGATGTCCTTTGGGAGATCGGTAAGGACCATTCTTTTTGATTCCAGACAACAAACAAAAACCCTATTCCAAAACCAAATACATCATCCTGAGTTGGGTGGTTCACTTCATCGTAAGAGTTTGGTATCTATTCATTCGAAACCAAAAGTTTATCATTCCGGACGCAAGTGCTAATGCCATTGAAAAAGGTTCTGGATATATCATTGCTGTTTTTCATGAAACAACTCTTTCTCTTTACCGGCATGCCACTCAGTATTTAAAACGAAAGAAAAAAGCGGATATGGTCGCTCTTGTGTCCCAATCCAAAGATGGTGAAATCATCCACCAAACCTTTGCTCGCTCTAACTTACGTTCTGTGCGAGGTTCTTCCACGAGAGGGGGAACAGGTGCCTTTCGTAATATCCTCAAAGAAATGAAACAAGGGGCAGTGCCTATTTTTACTGTGGATGGCCCAAAAGGCCCGAGGCGTGAAGTAAAACCAGGTGTCATTGTGACTGCTTCTCTCACTGGTTTTCCCATCCTATATTTGCATTCTTGTTATGACAGGGCTTACACTTTCAAAAGTTGGGACAGGCATTTTTTCCCTAAATTTGGAGCTCGTCTTTTCATTCAATACGGGGAACCGTTTTTTGTTCCGAAAGGTCTTTCGGAGAGCCAAATGGATGAATATGCCAAAAAATTGGAAATTGCCATGGGGAAAAATGCGGAAAACCTGGAATCCTATGTGCGGGAACGTTTCCCTGACAATTCTATTGACGTACCACCTAAACTCTAAATTTTAACCAAGTAAGGTAAAAAAATGTCATCTCTCAAAAACTATATCTTCACTTCCGAGTCCGTATCTGAAGGACACCCAGACAAAGTCTGTGACCAAATTTCCGATGCCATTCTCGATGCATATTTAGCCCAAGATCCAAAATCCCGTGTTGCTTGTGAAACTCTGGTAACAACAAACCTTGTTGTGATTGCCGGTGAGATCACAAGTAAAGGAAAAGTGGACACACAAGAAGTGGCCCGCGATGTAATTCGAAAAATTGGTTATAACGATATCAATATGTATTTCGATGCAGATTTCGCAGTGGTTTCTTCCCACGTTCATGCTCAGTCTCCAGACATTGCCCAAGGGGTAAATGAAGGAGAAGGACTCCATACAGAACAAGGAGCCGGAGACCAAGGTCTTATGTTTGGTTTTGCCATCGCAGAAACTCCAGAACTAATGCCTGCTCCTCTTTATTACTCACACAAACTTTTGGAAAACCTATCTGACCTTCGTCACACAGGGAAAATTGACTGGTTACGTCCTGATGCAAAATCGCAAGTCACCATCCAATACGAAGACGGAAAACCAAAAAGAGTGGATACTGTTGTAATCTCTACGCAACACAAACCAGGTGTGACTCACAAACAAATCGAAGAAGCAGTCATCGAAGAATGTATCAAAAAAATCATTCCTAAAGAACTTCTTACAAACACTCGTTATTTCATTAACCCTACTGGTAAATTTGAAATTGGTGGGCCACACGGTGATACAGGTCTTACAGGACGTAAGATCATTGTAGATACTTACGGTGGAATGGGTCGTCATGGTGGTGGAGCTTTCTCTGGAAAAGATCCATCTAAAGTTGACCGTTCTGCAGCATATATCGGCCGTTATATTGCAAAAAACGTAGTGGCAGCAGGACTTGCACACAAATGTGAAGTACAACTTGCATACGCAATTGGTGTTGCGGAACCAGTATCTGTTCTTGTAGATACTTTTGGAACAGGAACCATTTCTGATGAAGAAATCGCAAAACGAGTTCTTGCAAATTTCAAACTCACTCCAAAAGGAATTGTGGATGGCCTTGATCTTCTTGGAAAAGGAAGAAAATACCAAGAAACTGCGGCTTATGGTCACTTTGGTAGAACAGGTAGCACATTTACCTGGGAAAAAACTGATAAAGCAGAAGCTTTAAAAAAAGGATAAATCATGGGAGCACCTAGCCAATCCACTGCAGACAAAAAAGCAACGAGAGATGCCTACGGCGAAGCCTTAGTTGAGTTAGGTGCATCTAGACAAGATGTCGTGGTTTTAGATGCGGATCTTTCTGGTTCCACTAAAACTGCGGATTTTAAGAAAAAATATCCTGAACGTTTTTTTAATGTTGGTGTCGCTGAACAAAACTTAGTTGGTCATGCGGCAGGTCTTGCTCTTTCTGGTTTTGTGCCTTTTGCTTCTAGTTTTGCTATGTTTTTATCTGGCAGAGCTTGGGAAGTGGTGCGTAACAGTGTGGTTTACCCAAAAGTAAACGTAAAACTCGTTGCCTCTCATGGTGGAATCACTGTGGGAGAAGACGGTGCTTCTCACCAATGTATTGAAGACTTCGCCATCATGCGAGTCATTCCAGAAATGACTGTGATTTGTCCTTCTGATTTCAACGAAACCAAACAAGTCATTCACGCTATCGCTGATTATAAAGGCCCGGTGTACGTAAGGGTGGGTCGTCCTGCCATTCCTGTCATCGAAAGAGAAAATTACAAATTCCAAATTGGAAAAGCAGAAGTCATTTCTGAAGGAAAAGATGTTTGTATCATTGCCAATGGTGTAATGGTCAACGAAGCTATGATCGCTGTGGGACTACTCAAAGAAAAAGGAATTAACGCAAGCCTTCTCAATATGGCTACCATCAAACCTTTGGACAAAGATGCCATCATCGCCAAAGCAAAAGAATGCGGTGCCGTTGTGACTTGTGAAGAACACAATGTGATTGGTGGTCTTGGTTCTGCAGTTTCAGAACTTCTTTCGGAAGAGTATCCAGTTCCTGTCATCAAAGTCGGAATGAAAGATACATTCGGAAAATCAGGAACTTGGAGTGGTCTACTGGATTACTTTGGTCTCCGTGCAAAAGACGTTGTTTCCCACGTAGAAATCGCAATTTCCAAAAAGAAAAAATAAGGTTTTGGTTTCGGTTATGACCGGTGCCGGAGCTTCCCAACCATCCATCTTAGAAGAAACCGAAGTGAGGCCGCGTCGTAGTGACGGGCCTTGGAAGGTTGTCCTTTGGGATGATGACTTTCATACTTATGAATATGTCATTGAGATGTTAATGGACGTATGCCAAATGCCTTGGGAAAAAGCCTTCCAACATGCAGTCGAAGTAGATACCAGAAAAAAAACCATCGTCTTTTCTGGAGAATTGGAACATGCAGAGTTTGTCCACGAACGGATCTTAAACTATGGCCCTGATCCTAGAATGGGTTCTTCGAAAGGTTCCATGACGGCCACTCTCGAACAATAAAATATCCTAATTCTTTTTTAAAACGGAATCTGTTGTTAAATTTTGATTCCGAATCTGTATTGAAAGTTACCTAGATGTTTAAAGAAGATTACATCTTACGTTCTAACGCGTAATTTCTTTCCGGAACGAGTAACGATGAAACCGATTCATTTGTATCCACTTTGATGTTTGTTGCTGGATTGTAAGTATCTAACATATACTCTCCATCCACAATGAATTGGTAATGGTATTCCCCAGGTAATAATTTCTTTTCGAGAGTGAACACTCCCTTTCTGTCTTTTTTAAGGAAATCATGTTCTGGGTTCCAATCATTAAAACTTCCCACCACTCGAACCACTTCTGCCTCGGGTAAGTAAATTTGGAATTTAACCGTTCGTAAGTCCCGTTCTTCGTTGGCAGAATCTTCGAGAACCATGGTTTTGGTTTGGCGGTCCGTGTCTTTGTTCTCTAAGATGAAACGGGAGTAGTAGGAACCAGAACCATCTTCCAACTTATCAAAGTTTTCTGGGTCATAGGTGAGAAGTCCATTCACTCGGAATTTGTATTCGTAAACAGGATCTTCTTCATAAGTATCAGTGATTTGAGTGGGTTCGATTACTGTATAATAGATACCGTATTGGTTCCGTTTCATATCGGAACATTCCCAATTGTTAAAACTTCCGCAGATTTCTACGGCTTCCTCTCTGAGGCCGTTGTAGGTAAATAAAATTCCTCTGTGAATGAGTTTGCCAGAAGAAACATAAGACTCTACGTCTAGATAACGAATGTAACGTGGAGCGATATTTTTTTTGAGACTTTCCAGTTGCCAGAGGTAATAAACTGTATCCTGATTTTCCGTTTCATCGGACATCTCTAGTTCTTTTGAAGAAAAACTTCCAATCCAGTCCATTCCGTCCTCTGCAAAGATTCCGATTCCTGTGAAAAAGAGTAAAAATAGGGCAATACGGATGGATTTCGATTTCATCATAGGTTTGGTCGTAAAGGGTTCCTTCTAGATAATTTTCGGCAGAATTGAAAAAAGGGAGTGAAAGGTTTTTTTCCAAAGGAACCATCTGACATAATAAAAAAAATATTCTGTCATTTTGAGAATGGGCCGATAATTCATTAGGAATAGACCCTTAAATGGCTGAGCCGATAGACAAATTGAGTCCGGAAGAAATTACACAAATCGAGACGATGTTTTCGGCTCTCAATAAAAATCCGCTCTCATCGGAAGAATTGAATCCGATGGCGAAGGTTTTACGTGAGAAACTGGGATATACGAATCCCATCGCACCTGCGGAACCAGAAACCGATACCGAAGAAGATTCGGGCTCTGCCTTTGACGATTTTGATAATGAAGGGGCAGGAGATTCCAACGCCGGAGACCCTTTTACCGGACTCGATGAGGATGATGATTTTGGTCCTCCCAAACTCCCCAACCGTGAAGCCGAAGAAGACGATGGAATTGATTTAGATGAACTCCTCGGTGAAGACGGCCCGAGACCCACTCCGGCTCCTGCCGCCACAGATGATTTTGACTTTGATGCACCGACGGCTGCAGACGATGCGGATCCCTTTGCTTCCGATGCAGGAACTACGGAAGAGGCAGACCCTTTTGCAGATATGGGTTCCACTCCCGCTGCTACTGAAACTTTCGGTGATGATCCCTTTGGCAATTTAGACGCGATCGATGAAGCTCCCATCGAAGACAAACCAGCGCCAGTCATTGGTGATGATCCTTTTGCTAATTTAGGTGGGGATGACACTCCACCGACTACCGACGAAGATTTGTTTGCTGGTTTTGATAGTGGATCGGAAGGCGAGGCTCCTTCTGGAGATGATTTTGATTTTGGCGGTGGGACGGATACTCCTACTTCCGGTGATGATCCCTTTGCAGATATGGGTTCCACTCCCGCTGCTACTGAAAGTTTTGGGGATGACCCTTTTGCTAATTTAGGTGGAGATAACACTCCTTCTTCTGATACAGATTCCGCCGATGATCCGTTTGGTGATATGTCATCTCCAAGTTCTGGCGGTGATACTTTTGGAGACGATCCCTTTGCAGATATGGGTTCGACCCCCGCTGCTACTGAAAGTTTTGGGGATGATCCGTTTGGTGGTATGGACAGTCCGTCCACTCCTTCTCGTGATAATGAACCCGCTGACATGGGTGGTGGGTTTGATGATCCATTTGGAGACTTGGGTGTGGGAATGGAACCACCGAGTCTGGATGATGACTTAGGAGCTCCTTCTTTTGACGATTTGGCACCATCGATTGATGATATGCCTGTTTCCACGATGGATGACTTTGGTTCTGACGGGCCAGGGGGATTTGAGGAAGACCTCATGTCTCTTGGTAAAGAAGAGGAACCAGAAGAATCTCTCGAAGCTAACTTAACGGATGAAGAGTTAGCTGTCATCCAAGCAGAATTACTTCGTTACCCACCAAAACTCAGACGAACCATCATTGATACGATTGTGAACCAAAGGATTCCGGTTCGTAATCAAAAAGAAATCATTGAACTCATTAAGGCCCAACAAAAACCAGAAGACATTGCTAGTTACCTCAGTGGTCTTCTGGGTGAACGAGTGGAACTCAGTGATTCCACTGGTAAGTTTGCCGCTGATGGAGTTCCCATCATTGCCAGTCGGGATGCTTATACCAAAGAAGGTGCTGCCCGCAAACGAGAGTTAGTCCGTAGAACTATTTTGTCTTCTGCGGCCGCTGTATTCCTTGTATTTGGAATTGTCACACTTTGGAAGTATGTGATTGTTCCTTATCGTGCGAAAGCACAGTATGCCCTCGGACTTGAAAAAATTGAAGAGTTCAGTTATGAAACGGATGCTTTAGAGAAGAAAAAACTCCTCGCCGATGCAGAAAATTATTTTATCAAAGGGGAAGAAATTTTCCCACATAACCTAGAGTTTTTGAATAAATACTGTATTGCTTATACCAAAGCCGGTCAGTATGAAAGAGCCTTCGAAAAATGTTTTGGGAAAGTGGAACCTGATTTTGGTTATGAACTAGAAGATAAGGAACACAAAAGGGCTTGGGAAAACAGAAAAGAAGTACCAAACATTAGTTTTGCGAAAAAAACGGAATGGAATGATGCCGGTGTGGAAACTGCTGGACGTAGACCTTTACCAGAACTAACTTTTTATTTAACTTCACAAGATAAAGTTCCAAGAAAGGTTTTAAAGGCGGGAGCTTATATTGCCTCTCGTCTCAAATACAATGTCCATGATATTGATACATACATTGCCCTTGGAACGTTTCACTCCTTCCATAGAAAGGATTTTATCGAAGTTCCTCCAGGCAGTAATCGCAAAAAATATAAAAACGACCATCTGGCTATTGAATACTTCAAACGAGTGTTTACCGATGGGGGAGACCCTGATAACGTCGATGCGATTGCAGGGATTGCAAAGATATTTTACAACAAACAAGAGTTTGGAACGGCTGTTAAATACTATAACGATATCATTGAAAAGTATCCTAAAAATGCCATTGGTCATGGTGGGATTTTATCAACCTACATTGAAATGTGGAAACGTGATAAAAATCCGCAGTATGTACTCAACCATCATAGACAGGTTCGAAATGCTCTCAATATAGAAGATGAGCTTTCTCTTTTTGTTTTGGCAAAACTTGCATCCTTCTACATAGATTTAGATTCGGAAGAAGTTCGAATCAAATACAACATAAACCCAGAAGACCAAGTCACGGGTATGGAGATTGATGATAACGTAGAATACCTCTTAAACATTGCTTATGGCAAAGATGGTGGATCCAAATTTGCGGAAGGATATTACCAAAGAGCTCGGTTCTATTTCAAAAAAGAAGAAGCGGCACGTGCCCTCAAACAATTGGAACTTGCATCCACTTATGACATTCGCCATTACTTAGCAGTTCTGCTTATGGCAGAATACTATATCCAAACGGAAAATTATGATGAAGCGGTCAAACTTCTGAGAGAAGCCGATGATCGTTATCAAAATTATAGAGAAAGGCTTGGGGAAAGAGATGAGGATGAAACCTTACTCGAAGGAAGCCCTGGAAGGATTTCGTTTAACTTAGGTAAAATCCAATTTTTAGAAGCTGCTGGAATTAATGTAACAGACAATATACGAGAATTCCCTGGTAAAAAAATCTATCCAGAACGTAGTATTGGTACCCTTTCTTATGAAGAAAAAGAAAGAAGAAACGGACTTTTTATGGCTCGTGAATCTTTCCTTGCGGCCCTGGATCGTGATATCTCTAAAGATCCAAAAATTGTCAGAGAATGTTATTACTACTTAGGTTGGATTGATTACAATCATGGAGACTTTGCACAAAGTTTGGATTTTTGGGCAGAACTTCCAGAAGAAGATATTTATAATAACGCAACCTTACTTTTTGGAAAAGGAAATGCCTTCTATTATACAAGACAATACAATGCAGCTCTTGGCAACTATCTGAAGTTAAAGGATGATTTTGAACTGAAAGAACAAAGTTTAGGTCGAATCGATACAGAAAACTCAGACCATAGAGAAGTATATGAAACTCTCACGGCTCTTTATAATAATATTGGAGCGGTGTATGAGAAAAAACAAGATACCATCAATGCCCTCAAATACTATTGGAAAGCAATGGAAACAGCAAGAAAGATTGGTTCTGTGAGTGAAATTGCAAACTCCAATAAAGATTTGGTTTTTGCTCGCGCCAAACTTGACCGCGAACCATTACTCGAGGATTGGCTAGCACCAACTCTTGACCGATTGGATCAAATTAAAAAATAGATTCTAAGAAATTAGGAAGAAGATGGTGAATGGAGGATAGATGCATTCTATCCTCCGAGATTGGTTTGTTCTAAATTTGTATTTTGAATTAATGTTTGCGAAATCGTTCGCGGATCCCGAGTAGAAAGAAATAGAAAGTTTCCCACATCCTTTGGATTCGGTATGGTCTTGCGATGATCCTCCAAAGCCAAATGAGTCCTCTTTCTTTAAACCATTCAGGCGCCTTTTTATCAGCACCAGATAACATATCTAAGGCGCCACCTACACCGATCACAACGGCTTTACCAAAGTATCCAGTGTTGTTTTCGATCCAGATTTCTTGGTTGGGAAAGTCCATTGCAAGGAAAATGATATCCGGGCCAGTTTTACGAATGGCTTCTTTGACTCGCATCTCACGTTGCCTGTCCAAATGGCCTGCATGTCTGCCTACAATTCTTACTTTTGGAAAGTGTCTTGTCAGGTTGAAATAAATTCGTTCTACGATTTCGTCTTTGGCTCCAAAGATGAATGCTGTGAATTCTTTGAGTTCGGCCAAACGAATGAGATCCATCATGACAGCAATCGGAGTGACTCGTTCTTTGAGTCTACCCGAGGTCATCCAACCAATTCCCGCTCCTTCCACCAAAATGGTTCCTGCTTTTTCGGCAATCCGGTGGAGTGATTTTTTGGGACGCATCCTCATGAGTTTGATGGGATCTAAAAATAAAACATGGTGCATGCCTTCTTTTTTCTCAAGCACGCGGAAGAGTTTGGCTATGGCTTCGTCTGTAGTGACATTATCGATGGGGATTCCCAAAACTTTCAAAGTTTCCAACTTAGAAACATCGATATTTTGGTATTCCAGTAGTATATCCCTCTCGTCTTTTGAGGAATTGTGAACGATTTCGCTCAGTTGCTTCATGTAGCCGGGCTTTCCTTTCCTATCTAAAACATTATGTCCAGTACCCTCTATTGTCGCCTCTAAATTTTTAAAAACTGCCGTTTTTTCACTTGGATTGGAATCGAAAGAACGAGAAAAAGTATCAAAATGTTTCGAAGCCATCTATTTTCAATATTGATTCTCATTTTTCTCTCAAGCAGCAGTTATGCGGAAAAACTTTCCATTTATGGAACCATTCAAAATGGAACAACCGGTGGGTTTGGTAAGGCAGATTCCATTCGAATGTTAGCTTTACAAGGGGCGATGGTTCCTTTAGCAGACATTGGTCCACAATCCGGCAAGTTTCGTTTTCCCGAAACAGAATTGCCTGAAGGTGCACCCATCCTCTTACAAATCCAATACCAAGGTGTGAATTATAATAAAATGATTCCGCCAACTTCTAAGTTTCGTACATCTCCTCAGGATGTTACCGTGTTTGAGAAGGGAGCCGATCGCAAGCAAGTGGCTGTAAAAAGCTTAATGCAGGTTATGCGAGAGAAAAAGGGTCTTCGTGTTTTTAAATTGTTTTTGATTGATAACTCGAGTAAACCTCCTAAATCCTATGATTCTTCTCTTTCCCCTTTAGAATATTCCGTTGCAGCAGAAGCTACAGAAATTTTAGCACAAATCCAACAGCCAGGAAGTAAGATGGCAATTCCTCTTGGAATTCCTGAAGGAAAAAATGGAGGAAGGATACTCGATCGCGCCATCCTTCCTGGTGTTTCTGAAATGCAAATTTCTTATTTCATCCCAAATGAGTTTGATAAATTCACCGAACGTATGTTAATTGAGTCAGAAAATGGAAAATTCCCTATTTTTGTGAAACCACAAGATATGGAGATCAAAACGGGTGAAGGGACATCGGTCACCAAACTCGATAAAGACGTACCTCCTGGTCTTAGTGCTTATGTTTTAAGTTCGTTGGATTTTGGTACAGCCGTAGAATTTACTTTTTCAGGTGGAAAACCACTTCCAACTATCTCTAACAATACAAATCCAGAAATTTGGAATGGATCTATACTCACAAGTTGGGATCTTTCCCTTTTTGCTGTAGTTGGGTTTCTTGGATTTTTATTTACGCTCTCATTTATTTTTGTCTATCGAAAACAAATAGAAAGGAAAAACAATCCATGAACCAAAAACAAACAAAACGAGAAACAACCTATTTGCGATTCTTTGGCCTCGGCGAACTCGCAGATCATGGATCTAGAGGAATTTTGGCGTTTTGGGTAATTCTTGCACTCACATTCTTTTTGTTTGGTGATCAAAACTTAATTGCACCGAATATGAAAAATATTGCTGCTTCTCTTGGTATTACAAATCAAGCAGAGATCGATTGGAAATTTGGTGCAGAAGTCCCTACGTTATTTTTTATTTTAGGTGCTTTAGTTTCATTATCGATGGGGTATCTTTCACAAGCTTTTTCACGTAAACGTTTGTTAATTGCTGCTGTTTTACTTGGTGAAATTCCGTGTTTTTTATCTGGTTTCGCTACTTCCTATAATGAGTTTTTGATTTTGCGTACACTTTGTGGATTTGGATTGGGGGGAATTTTTCCTTTGATTTATAGTTTGATTGGTGATTATTTTTCAAGTCATTCAAGAGCTATTGCCACTGGTTATGTTTCACTAATGATTGGCCTTGGTGTGGGTGTTGGTCAATTGTTAGGAGGAATTTTAGGTGGAGCTGATCCCATTGATGGCTGGAGGGCTTCCTTCATTTATATGTCAGCACCTTCTTTTCTTTTTGCTCTCATTTATTTAGTGTTTTGTGAAGAACCAAAACGTGGTGGTTCAGAAGAAGTTGACGCAGCAAACACTCTTTCCCACAAAATAACATTCAAAGACTTTAAAATACTTTTTGAAAATAAAACCAACATAGGTGTGTTTTTACAAGGCATTCCTGGTTGTATCCCGTGGGGTGTGTTTTTTGTTTTTTTAGCAGATTATTACGAAAACACTTATCTGTTTTCAAAAGAAGTCGCTGCTGGTATGATCACCTTTGCTGCCATAGGTATTTTTATTGGATCATTTTTTGGGGGAGTTCTTGGTCAGTTACTTTATAATATAAAAAAACAATACCAACCTTTACTCTGCATCTTCTCCATTATATTTGGAATTTTCCCAGCAGTGTATTTGTTATATGCATTTAACATTGTTGGAAATATGGCATTATTTATTGGGCTAAACATAATCACTGGTATACTTATCTCCATCACGGGGCCGAATGTAGGTGCGGTGCTTATCAATGTGAACTCTCCAAAATCAAGAAGTGCTATCTTTTCTCTTTATAACCTGACAGACAATTTGGGAAAAGGTCTTGGGCCTGCAATGTCTGCTGTAATTTTAGGTTTAACAACCGATCGCGCTTTGGCACTATCCTTATCGATTTTGTTTTGGATCCCTTGTGCATTGGCTTGGTTTCTCATTCTTTTTAACTACGAAAAAGATGAAGAAACAATGCGAAATCGTTTGTTAACAGAAGGATAAAATTACTACAGTAATATGATCAAACATAACTTACTCGATATCGAAGGGACAACGGCACCGATTGCCTTTGTCCATCAAATCCTATTTCCTTATGCAAAAAAACATATTGTTACATTTCTGAAGGACTATCAGTTTACGGAAGTTAAATGGGAAGAAATTCGGTTGGAGTTTGAGAAGGATATCGTTTTGAGAGAAGAAAAGTTTGTATCTCGTTTTTCTAAAGGTGAAACTAATTCGAAATCGGAACTTTTGTCTTTTTCTCCTGAAATTGTTCCATCTTATTTTGAATACTTAATTGAGAAGGATCGAAAATTTGGCCCCTTAAAAGAAGTCCAAGGAAAAATCTGGAAACAAGGTTATGAATCGGGTGAAATCAAGAGCACTGTCTATCCAGACGTTCCTGAGTTTTTAAAAAAAGCACAGGAAGATGGGATTCAGAATCATGTGTATTCTTCTGGTTCTGTTGAAGCCCAAATTTTGATTTACCAATATTCAGAGTTAGGTGATTTAAGAAATTATTTTGTTTCTTATTACGATACTGCCGTTGGTGGGAAAAGAGAAAAACAAAGTTATGAGAACATTGCAAAAGAATTAAAATCTTCTCCAAACCAAATACGTTTTTTTACAGATATTGTAGAAGAGGCGGAGGCAGCAAGTGCAGCGGGAATGGATGTGGTGATCTTAAACCGCCCAGGCAATATCCCGCAAAAACCACATTCCTTTCCCGTTTGGGATCATTTTTAAGTTAGAATCCAAATACTAAAAGAATAGATTCCAATCAGTATCGGAAAGGTAACCTTCCAAAATGGATGGGCCTCTTTCAGATTCATAAATACAAAACATATAAATAGAAATTTGACCGCACTCATTAGGATCAAATTCCAATTCCCCGGAATTGTTGTACCCATTCCAAAAAAAGAATAATAAACTATGAATAATAAAATGATATAAGTGATTACGATGCTTTTCATTTTTTCTCCTATTGAATCAAATAGAGTGCAGGATAGAGTAAAAGCCAAATCAAATCGCACATATGCCAAAATACGGCTCCGGCCTCTAAGTTTTCGAACGATATTGTTTTGCGACTGATGTATATGATAAAAAGAATGATCACTCCTACAACTACATGTAAGTAATGAAATCCAGTGAGTAACCAATAATAACTAAAAAAAACATTACCATCCAAATCGAAACCTAAGTTCCATTTTTCTCGAAACTCATAAAATTTAAGAAAAAGAAAAGCAAAGCCAAATACAATAGAAGCAGATAAAAGAATAGAGAAATGGTTCAATTTCAGTTTGGTTTTATAAAATACAGCAAGAGCAATACAAAATCCACTGCTGAGTAGAAAGATTGTATTCCAAAATGCAAAAGTTTTAGTCAGTTGGGATTGCATCATCAAAAAACCACTAGGATCTTTTGATTTATCATACAAAAGCGAACCGATTCCCAAACAGAAAGTCAGAACTTCGACAAGTACAATCATCCAAATAAGGATTCCTCCAGGTGGATACCATAAAGAGGTTTCTTGATTTTGGTTGTTCTGTTGCATAAACTCCTCCAAAGTATAAGCAAATTCTAATGAATCTAAAATTCAATTCATATAACGGAATGAATTTTTATAAAGGATTTATTGGTTTTTGATTCACCAATTCCCTAAACATCCGAACACTCTGTATCATTGTTCTTTGAATGAACGGAGTTCGTAGTAATTTTGATTGATTCTAAGTAGCAAGTAACACATGTTTTATCAATCTATTGCAAATGTTATATTAAAAAATTAGAATCGTACTTGATTTGAATCAATGTAAGATTTATAATCTGCACCTACAATTCAGACAATGAAAATTAGGAGGCAAGGATGCTATCAAAATCGCAAGCCAGGGCATTCTTTTTGGGAGGCACCTTTTTGTTCAGTGCTATCTTTGTGTTTCTCACAGTGGATACCTTGCGACAAAACGATTCCCGAACCAATGCGCAAAACATGACAGCGGATGTTTTGAAAGGAAAGGAAATTTGGGAAAAAAACAATTGTATGGGATGCCATACATTGTTAGGTGAAGGTGCTTATTATGCACCAGATTTAACAAAGGTTGTCGAAAGGCGTGGTGCCACTTGGATCGATGTATTTTTAGATGATCCAGAGGCTATGTTCCCTGGAGAACGTAAGATGATCAAATACAACTTCTCAAAGGAAGAAAAGGGGCAGGTCATTGCCTTTCTTGATTGGGTTGGTAAAATTGATGCCAATGGATGGCCACCAAAACCAAATATTCCAATCGATTCTATTGCTACTCCGCAAGTTCCTCAGGTTAAATCAAATGCTGTTGTTTTATCCCAACCGGAAAAGTTCTCGCAACTTTGTGTCGCCTGTCATGCGGTAGGTGGTAAGGGGGGAAACGTTGGTCCTGCTCTTGATCATGTGGGTTCAAAATTCGATTCTGATTATCTCAATCGTTGGTTGTCAGATCCACAAGCAATCAAACCGGGAACTAATATGCCGAAATTGCCGTTAACTGATCCAGAAAGAAAAGACATCGTAACTTATCTTTCTGCGTTGAAATAAGGAGAAACAATGAGATTCCAATCACAAAAGGTCGCATATTGGTTCTTTGCAACTTGTATGTTACTCTTATCTTTACAAATCGTGTATGGCTTCATTATGGGATTTGCTCGTATTGGATTAGATGGACTACATGATTTTATTCCATTTAATACTGCTCGTGCCACACATACAAATTTACTCGTCGTATGGTTGTTAACCGGCTTTATGGGAGCAGCCTATTATATCATTCCCGAAGAATCGGACAGAGAATTATATAGTGTCAAACTTGCTTACATCCAACTTCTATCTTGGGTTGTTGTCGGAGTGATTGCCATTATTGGTTTTCACTTCAATTGGTGGGAAGGCCGTAAATTCTTAGAAATTCCAAGACCACTAGACTATTTGGTTGTTGTGAATGTTTTGACATTTTTGTTTAACATCGCGATGACGATCTGGCAGGCAAAAAAAAGAAGTACAACACAACTTGTTCTCTTCTTTGGTTTGTTATGTGCGGCTTTACTTTATTTACCAGGTATGATCTACTTTGACAACCAAACACTCGATTCCTACTTTCGTTGGTGGGTGGTGCATCTTTGGGTGGAAGGAGTTTGGGAACTCATTATGGGTGGTATCCTTGCCTTCTTACTCATCAAACTTACGGGAGTGGATAGAGAGGTCATTGAAAAATGGTTATACGTTGTTGTTGGTTTAACCTTTCTTTCTGGAATTTTGGGTACGGGTCACCACTACTATTGGATCGGAACTCCTAAGTATTGGCTTATGGTCGGTGGAATTTTTTCTGCTTTAGAACCACTGGCTTTTCTCGGGATGGCGATTTGGGCACTCAATATGTATCGCAAAAAAGGAAAAAATCATCCTAACAAAATTGCTCTTTATTGGACTTTGGGAAGTGCGATGATGTCCTTCATTGGTGCTGGATTTTTAGGTTTTGCACATACTTGGCCTTCCGTCAACCAATGGACTCACGGAACTCTCATCACTGCAATGCATGGACATCTTGCTTTCTGGGGAGCCTACGCTATGTTAGTGTTAGCTGTTATTTCTTATGCGATGCCAAATTTAACTGGGAGAAAACTATTTACTGGAATGTCAGGTTATTTGGCTTTTTGGGCTTCCAATATTGGAATGTTAGGAATGACAGGGGCACTTGCCGTTGCAGGAATCACACAAGTGTATCTGGAGCGTAAATTGGGTATGGACTTCCTTGTAGTTCAAAAAGAAATTATATTCCATTTTATTGGAATGTTACTTGCGGCTACTCTTTTTACTGTTGGTATCGCTTACTTTATTGTGGATTTCATTCGACATGGCCTTCCTTCAAATGAAGCTGTTGGAAAAAATCTTGGTGATCTCGATTAATTTATGTTAACGAAGAAAATACCCTATTACGAACCAACCGGTAAGGAAATAGAAATTTTTCAAATGGCGGCAGAGAATTCTCTGCCGCTTTTATTGAAAGGTCCCACTGGATCTGGTAAGTCTCGATTTTTGGAATATATGGCTCACCTGATGGGTCGTAGGCTCATTACTATTTTGTGTAACGATGAAACATCTTCTGTGGATCTCGTCGGAAGATTTTTAGTAAAAGGAGCTGATACCATTTGGATGGATGGTCCCTTAACAACAGGAGTCAAAGAAGGAGCCATTGTTTATTTGGATGAAATTGCGGAAGCAAGACCTGATACACTAGTAACCATTCACTCTTTAACTGACCATCGCCGTACCTTATTTTTAGAAAGGAAAAATGAAGAGGTAAGTGCACACCCTGACTTTTTACTCGTAGCATCTTATAATCCAGGATACCAAAGAGGATTTAAGGAATTAAAACCTTCCACCAAACAACGATTTCTTGGAATGGACTTTCCTTATCCGAAAAGTGCTATGGAAGAAAAAATCATTGTGGGGGAAACGGGCATCAGTGAAACACTAGCCAAAAAGTTAGTTCAATTTGCTGCTCTTGTTAGGAATAAACCAGAGTTAGGTTTGGCGGAGACTGTTTCAACAAGACTTCTTGTTTCTTGTGCAAAATTAATGGCAAAGGGTCTACCGGCTAGACTTGCAGGCAGGACAGCAATCATTTTGCCACTTTCCGATGACCAAGACACCATCGCTGCCTTACAGGACAGCTTTGATTTGATTTTTTAGGTCATAACATTGGAATGGGATCAGTTTGTATTTTACCAGGGTCATAAACTTTGGAAAAAAATTCGTAAAAAACTCACGCCGCCTAATCCGTATTATAGATATCGGATGGAGTTAGAAGAAGGCCGAATCCTAAGATATTTACAGACATTAAAAAATGAACCAACCACTCTGATATTCGGTGGGGAAAATATAATTTTTGGACAAAACTATTTGAAATTTCCGGAAGTGGTTCACTTGTTTTTATCTGAATCCATTTCCAAGAAATATGTAAGGATCTTACTTGCCTATCTCGCTTATCTTTTTAATCTCAAGGAAGTTCGAGCAAGGGAAAATGAGGATAAAAAAAAGCTAAATGAAGTAATACCTATACCTACTATCCAGTTTTATTATTTATTTCGAAATTTTTTAAATGTATTTCCTGGCATTCGTAGTGATTGGAAAGAAATTCGAATCGAGAGATTAAAAATTCGAAATAAAGATTTAACACAATACAAAAAAGCCACTTCTATATTCACTCATGCAACTTCATTGCTCTCTGATTTAAAACATGAGTTTCCCTCAGGAAAAGATTTTATATCGAAGTCTGAGAAAGAAAAAGTAAAGTCCAAAGAGTCAAAACAAAAATTGGATCCAAGTGATGTCGAAGTTTTGGAAGTGGATGAGAAAAAAATAGAAGAATATACATTAGGTCATAATTTTGAAAAAATTGAAACTGTAGAAGAGTTTGATGGACAATGGCGTGACATTGATGGTGAAGAAGATATGGATGAAGAGGAGGCCCTACAAGAGCTAAATTTAAAACATATCATTAGAACTGAAGATCCCGTCCATACCACTCGAACTAGTGAATCCGGATCTGGAACAACATTGGAAATTTTAGATGAAAAGGATATTGGAAATCATTTTTCTTATCCAGAGTGGGATTATAAACTAAAAAACTATAAACCAGATTATTGTAATGTGGTAGAAGAGTTTCCCAAACAGAAAGACATCCATTATACAAAACAAATATTAGAGAAACAACATTCCACTCTAGTGCAACTGAAAAAGAAGATGATGGCACTCTTAAACCAAACGCGAATCAAAAAGAGATTGGCGGCGGGTACCGATATTGATTTGGATGCTCTTGTTGATCGCTATGCTGACATCAAAGCAAAGATTAGTCCTTCAGAAACAATTTATATGAATCCCATTCGTGATGTTTCAGACATGGTATTGTATTTTCTAGTTGATATCAGTTTGTCTACAGATTCATGGATCCAGGAAAAAAGAATTTTAGATGTGGAGAGGGAAAGTTTACTTCTATTTTCAGAATGTTTAGAAGAACTAAAAATTCCTTTTGGAATTGCTGGTTTTTATTCCAGAACTCGTAATTTTAATCAATTCCTACATTTGAAACAGTTAAAGGAACCTTGGAGTTCTGCCCGTGATCGATTGGGGTCATTATCGCCAATTGGATACACTCGTGTTGGTCCTGCACTTCGTCATACGAGTTCCATACTAAAACAAACATCTTATAAACAAAAGTGGATCATTCTTATCACCGACGCTCGTCCCAATGATTATGATAAATATGAAGGAAAGTATGGGATTGAAGATGTGAATAAATCTGTCGGTGAATGTTTGTTAAATGGAGTTCAGGTATTTACTTTGGCAATTGGAACTGAGGAAAAACCAACAATTCCATCGATGATGAGAAATGCTAGTTATCAAATGTTGTTTCATCCAGAAAGGCTCCTCGATTCTCTGCAAGAATTCTTTCGAAGAGCCATAAGAGTTTAAACCTTGGATTTTAGGATGGTTTTCCATCTGGTCTTGGGCTAAATAAAATCTTTGTGTATTGGAGGATGAATAAAGCAAATGCTAGAATCCAAGCGATTCCGGAGAGATGGTAAGCCAAATTATACTTTCCGATGAGAGGAAGGAAAACTCTGGCCATTACTGCAAAATTCAAAATGATATAGGCACCCACTGTGAGTGGTGATGCTACAATACTCCTTCCCGTATGCCCCAAACTCACTCGAGTGATCATACCATATATAAAAACTCCAATTCCTCCAACAGTCAAACTGTGAATTGCTGAAGATACGGGAAAGTATCCGAGAGAGACCAAACTATAGAATAAAAATCCTAAACAAACCCAAAAGTAACCTGTATACAAAATCCATAGAATTGGTTTTTGATATGATTTCCAAGGTTTCCATGAAATGAATCTGACAGTGTTTGTGACAAATAAAGAAAAACAAATTAGAAATGAAATGATTAGTAGAATGTCGATTAGATTTATATTATCTATATGAATGTTGATTGAACCATTGGGTGCTAAAAAGAATTCAATCAGTTTTAAAATATAAAAAGCAAAAGGTAAGTAGGTAATAACAGATTCTAGTTTTGGCATTCGTTTGAAGGAATATCCTTGAATGACCACTCCAGAAAAAAATGGAACCACTCTTCCTCCAATAATTAAAATGAGAAAAAGTATTACAAAAATACTTAAATGGACATATAATAATGTTTGTTCTGGATCTAAAACTGAACGGGCCGAAAAACCAGCTAACAAATGGAAAATGGTAAAAATTCCATAATGAAAAACAATTGGTTTGTTGTGTTTTTGAGTTGGAACCATCAATTTTGGGTAGAGTAGGAAAATAACCATAAGATCCGAACTTATGTCTAAACCAAAAGACAAATAAGATAAAAATCCAAGTGGATACATTGAAAATCTTCCCAAGGCCCAAAAGAGTAATAGAAAAAATAAATTTTTCCCCTTTAAGATGCTTGAGTTAGTCCAGTTTTGGACTGCCGTAAAAAGAAAACCAAGGACAATCGCTTTTGAAAATCCAAAAACCATTTCATAAGCATGCCAATGGATCGAATTTATCTGAATTGGATTCGGAATTGTATTCGAAAGCACAAGTAACCAAAATCCAATCACCACAATGCTATACAAAGAACCGAACCAAAAAAAAGGGCGGAAAGCTGTGTTCCAAAAACTTAAACCAAAGAATGAAGTCTTCATAATATGATGCTAATAAAAATTAGAATCATTTCATTGATACAAATCAAGAATTAAGCTAAAATTTTAAGTAATCCTTCTTTGTCTAGAATGCTGATTTCCCCTTTTTGGGTATCCACAAGACCTTGGTCTTTTAGTTGTTTAAGGATTCTTGAGAATGTTTCCGGTCTTAAATAAAGAAGAGATGCCATTTGTGTTTGTTTTAGCTGTAGGGAATCAGGGGTTCCATAAAATAAAAAATGTGCAACCCTTTGCATCGCATCCATTGTGAGTCCACGATTGATTGCTAAATTTAAAGTTTCGATTTTATTCATCAGTGAATGCATAAGGATATGATTCAGTTCAATGTTTTTATGAATTCGACTTTGTACCTCTGTGAGAGGCATTCGTAAGATTGTGCTTTTTTTAGTAAATCTTCCCGAAGCAGGATAGGGTATTCCTTGGATCACTGCCCATTCCGCGATAATACTCACGGGTCGAAAAAAAGTTAAAGTGACTTCATTCATATTCCCATCATATTTGAACACTTGCAAATCACCTGTTACAAGTAAGTCCATATAGGCAACTTCATCTCCACCATGGAATAAAAATTCATCCTTAGAATAAGTAAGCTCCTGGCATCCTTCAAAGGCCTTCATCAAGGATTCGGAATTTAGTTGTGTGAGATACTTAATGATCATAAAATCAATTCGTATTATTTTTTCTTTTTGAAATTAGGGATTTTAATTTCAGTTTCTCTGAGAAATTTCCAATAGCGTTTGAGTGTCACTTTCCAATCTTCCTTTTGAGATTTGGTAGGAGACGACTTAGAATTGATTTCTGATTCTTTGATTGGTTGTAATTCTGATACAGGAACAATCGCAGCTATACCTAAATCAATTTTTAAATATTTCTTTTTGATGATTTTGAAATCGATTTTTGCACCTAACAAGCGAACAATTTCAAGGATGATGGCCCATTTTACTTTTACGGGAGTGAGGGTGTTGTAGTTTTCAACTAAATCACTAAATAATCTCTGAGAGACTTTAGGGTTACTATGAAATAATAAAAATCGGAAGTGAACATTCCCTCTCAAATCTTGAGTGATGATCAAATCATTATGATTGAATTCTTTGAATGGAGGAAAATCAACTAACCTTACAACGACAGAGTTGATTAAATCTAAACTATTGTGAATTTCTGTTTCTGGATTTACTTTGATAGAGTAAGTGATGTCATCTTCCGGAATCACTTCGTTGATAAAGGAGATAAAGTTTACTTGTTCTTTGAATGGAACTTCTTTTAATACTTCTAATCTTGAGAGTTCAATGATATCATCCATAACATTATCAATGGATGATTGGACATCGATTACTTCTTTTACTAAGTTTTTATCCTTCGTTTTTTGTGTGGATTCACGAAATGCAATGAGTTTCTCTTTCATTGATTTCAAAGGGCCTGAAATCATTGCATCCATATAATAAAAAATCTTTTCGCGGAGTGAGTCTGCTTCCTTCAATCTTTCATATCGATTTTGGAGTTTTCGTTTCATAATCAAAAACTGGAATCGTAGAGCAAGTGTCATCAAAATCAAATATACTAAGAAACTTGTTTCTAAAGAAGAAGGTGAGTTAAGATATCCTCTTTCAATTAATATTTCTTTTAAAATTGAATAAAGTAAATATATGAGTGCAAGTAAGTGGATTGTGGATCCACGAGTTTGGTCTCGGAATTTGTTAAAAGTTACATAGATGGCATAACCTATCACAGCGAGTAAATGGATGTCCCAATATCCAATAAAGTTATACCAGAATACAGGATTCTGAATGATCGCAAAAACTGCGATAAAGAAGAACTGCATGAATAGATAAATTCTTTGGTACTTAAAAGGTTTTAATTCAAAAAAGTCCTGAATGAATTTAATAAACCCATAAGGCAAAATTAATAAAAAAGAATACTCGATGAATTTTAAAATCGCGAACTGGTTGATTAGAAAAAACCTAACTTCGTTTTTGGATAATTCATATGCGGAAAAAATAAGAGCTAAGATACTAAAACTGAAATATTCTTTTTTGTCTCGTAAGTTGAAATAATTGATAAAGAAAAATAATGCAATGAAAAGATAAAAACCTACAAAGATTAGCTCTACTAACGAATCGTAAAGATTACCATTTAATGCTTCTTCATAGGTTACGATACGAATGGGTCCAGTAATGACACCGGCAGAAGTGGATAGTGAGGAATCAATTTTGACAATGAGAACATTTTCCCCTTCCAACAATAAATCATGTGGAATTGGATAAATTCTGGGTCTACCAAAAGCAAACTCATCAGGATCTTTTCCGAAGGCAGAATTATTTTTTCCAATGAGAACTCCATTGATAAATACTTCGTCGGATTGATAAACCTTCCCTAACTGCAAAGCTAAAGATTTTTGGTGTTGTTCTGTTGTGATTTCAAAACTTTTTCGAATCCAGATGGCACCACGATAGGATCGGTTTAAGTTTCGAAAGTTACTAGGGACAGTTGTAATATCTAAATTATTGGCGTTAAACTCGTTACTAAGAATGTCTGCATTATCGTTAAAGTAAATACCCCAGTCATCTCCATCTAAACGGAGTACGATTGTGTTTTCATCAGTGAAACGTGAACAATTACTAACTAATAAAATGAAACTTAAAATTATAATTTTATAAAAACTTAAAAATTTCATTTTTTAGGTTTCTCCGGGATACGAATTGTGAATTTGGCACCCATTCCTTCGCTTGATTTTAAACTCACAGTTCCACCTAAAAATTTTGTCGTGGCTTCCACTAAGGTAAGTCCAATTCCTGCACCAGGGATTTCGTTTTTTTTGTCACGGTATCCTCTGACAAACTTTTGGAAAATGGTTTCCATTTCTAATTGGCTGAGGCCCATCCCTTCATCCATAACAATGAGTTGGTGAAAGCCATCACGATTAAAAAATTCTATACTAATATCTGTTTTGGGGTCAGTGTATTGATAAGCGTTTTCAACAAGGTTTCTTAAAATTGAGAACAATAATTCTTTAGGGAAATAGATTTCCAAATCACCCGGTTTCACTTCCACTGAGGTATTTTTTCTGTATTGTTCCAAATGGTTCTCCACACTTGAAACACAACTTCGGATTAGTTCCGCAACAGAAAAGGATTCGTAAAAAGGAATATAAGTTTTGTCTTCTAGTTTGCGTAGAAGCATTGCTTCTTCTACCATATAACTCATATAAGATATATGGTCTTCTGCTTGTTTGACAGGATCTAATTCTTGTTTAGAGTTAGACTTTGTTTTGGTTTTCTTTTTTGCAGCGGACTTTGTTGTTGTTTGTTCTTTGGTTGTTTTTCCGCTATTCGTTGAAATATTATCTATGGCTTTTTTAATTTTTTCCATTCCTGATTTGAACTCAGAGGATAAATTGATTAAAAAACCAGTTTTGACACGTTCCATTTGGATTAATTCTTTTTCTTGTTCGATAAAGTTTTCTAAACCCAAAACAATATCGTTGGATAGTTGGATGGAAATCATCACAAGAAAAATGAGGAAACCTAAATACAAAGTGCCTGGCATAGAAATGATTATTTCTAATGCCGAGAGACTATCGATTAGAATGGTGGGTAATAACGATGCAATTCCGATGAGAATGAATTTTACTTTTGCAATGTTAGTTTTTCCGTTTTTAACAAACAAATAAATCACAAGACCCATCGCAACTGGTAAAACATAGTTAAAAAGTGCTATGACTAAAATCCAAGTTTTGGGTGTTCTAAAAAATAAAGTAATTACGAATAAAACAAAAAGAAAAACTTCATACACCAGTAAAACGGCATTACGTTTTATCTTTAGATACTGATGCATAAAATTGATAAAAAATATCGGCAAACAAATGAGAACCAAAAGTTCGGCAACATAAGACCAAGTAAAACTTTCAAAAAGGATATCTCTATGTTGGGTTCGAATTAAAACATAAATCCCCATAAAAATAGAAAAAAGCGCAAAGAAAAAGTTTTCACCAGCTCGTCCGCGAACAATGGAACCTACTAAAAAGTAAATTCCCATAAAGATAAATACATAACCACAGACCATCGCAAATGCTTCTTTGGAAAAAGCTGATTCACGTAACAGTCGTTCTTTTGCAATTGTAGGTGCTTCTTTGAGGCCATTTAGGTTTGTGGCTGCATAAATGCGAATTGCCATTATATTAAGGCCTGGTTTGAGAAGGTGAGTGGGCAGGGAATAAATTCTAATTTTTTGAAAGTCAACTTCCATTCGAGGAAGTACGGTTCCTGTTTTATCGATCAGGGTTCCATTTAGGTAAAATTCGTCGATGTCACGAATGCGACCAAGTTGGATGGCAATGGGTTCCACTGGTGTGGTATAGTTTTCGGGTAAAAAGAAAGAACATCTATACCAATGGTATCCTGTTAAGTTTTCAGTTTTTGAAATTCCATAATCAGGAACAGAACGTTTGACCCAGAAAGATTCTTCAACAGTTTCATCTCTCCAATCTAAATTATCTCCTTTACGAAATAACCAATCGGTTTTTAAAACGATTGGTTTTTCGAAAGAGGTGATCATAGTTCCACATGGTTCCGCCGCCAAACTTGATAAAGTTGGTGTTAAAACGAATGCGAACCCGAATACGAGTTGGTAAATGCGGGTTTTCGAAATCATATCGGTTCGACGTTTCGAATAGCCTCTTCGATCTCTTTGAGCTGAGTTGAAATTCTTGCGTCGATTGCTCCCACGTCTGTTTCGATGATAACACCACCACGATCCACTCGAGAATCTTCGTAAATATTGACTTTGCGAAGTGATTCCATAAGTTTGATGAGTTCGTCTTTGTGTGCTGTTGTAAGTTCCAAGTCAGCAAAGTTAACACGAATGTCGATACGGTCACGATCTTTGATTCGTTTCATTGCTTCTCGAATGTTGTTGAGTACAATTTCTTTACGTTCAATGATTTCGTCTTTGATTACTTTTCTTGCGATGACAAGAATCATTTCTACCATTTGTTTTTCGGAGGCAGCAATCATTTCTTCACGAATATCGATCGCCTTACCAATGATAGTTCCTAGTCGGTCAATGAGTCGCCTAACTTCCCCTTGGCCTTTTTTAAATCCAACTTCTCGACCTGCATCATAACCTTTTTGATATGCTTCGTGTTCAATCTCAGCCTGTTTCATTTCGGCTTCTTTGATCATACGTTCGACTTCCATCTTAGCACGATCTAAGATTTGTTCCGCTTTGGCACGGCCGGAGTCTTCTTCTAGTTTGATTTTTTCTTTGGAATCTTGAACCATTTGGAAGGCTTTGGTTCTACCTTCTTCTTCAATGGCTTTCGCTTGTTTTTTTGCGTCTTCTAATAATTGACGAACTTGTTCTTCTGTTTCTTGGCGATACCTTTGGAGTTCCGCTTCGATCTCTTCAATCGATGGACCTTGGTACTGTTCGATGATATTCCCTTCTTGGTCTATCTCGAAGTCTTCTTGTTCGTCGGTTTTATGAAATTTTTTGTACTTATCAGGAAGTTGGATCTCAACTTCTTCTTGTAAGTCGGCAATTTGGATTGGTTTAAAGACGAGTTTTGCCATATACTTACTTCAATCTCCAGAGTTTCACTTTGCCCTCATCCATTGCCTCCCGCAAGCGATCTAAGATTCCCTTTTGGGCTTCTTCGATTTCTGCTAAAGAGACAGGACCTAACGAATCCCATTCGATCTTTATTTCTTTCACAAGCCAAGATTCCAAATTGGAATAAACTTGATCGCGAAATTCTGTTTCCACTCCCTTCAATGCGCAAGCAATGACAAGAGGGTGGATCTCAGAAAAGAACCGAGTGAGGCTCGTCCTTCCTAAATGAAGGAGGTCTTCCAAACGAAAGTAGTGTTCTACTATAGTTTCGGCATATTCTGGGCTTTTTTTCTGAATTCGTTCAATTAAATTTTGAGATGGCAAAAAAGGAAGTCGAGTCAGAATTTCACCTGCCGTTTTTGCTTTGCGGCTGCGGATCTTCGAAACTGGCATTTTTTTCTGGATGAGTTCCATTTTGAACCGAAAGAAGCGCTCCAACTGATCCCTTTCCTGGTCTGAATGGTAGTCAATTTCAGAAAGTGCCAAAATGATCTCTTCCCTGTGACTTTCAGGGTATTCGGCTAAAACTTCTGAGGCAGATTCCGGGTCGGAAAAACTGAGAACTCGGGCAATGACTTCCGAAGATTCATCCATGGTCAGATTTCTGAGCATTTCCAGAGAAAACTTGGGAAGTTCGGACCAAATGGGGCCCACGCGTTTGGAATCTTCCTCTTTTAATATTTCTTCGAGTAGCGAATACAGTTCGTTTGTTTCCGGATGTTCGCTATGCGGATATTTCCCGTTGGCTCCGCCGAGAATTTGTGTATGATCATCGTCGTTCGCATAACTGCCCCCGACAGGTGGTTTCCCGTGGGAAGGTGCAGTTTTTCCACCGTTTTTGGGTGAGTATACGTTATTCGTATATTCGCCGTTGTTTCCGGTATAACCACGTCCTTGTGCATTCGGTTTCTGTGAATGACCCCCTTTTTTTTGGAGGAAATTTGTGAAGGAAAGGAGGATGTCTTTTTCCTGCCCTTTGGTTGGGGAGGGATTGGATTCTACCTTTAAAAGGAGGGATTCGATTTCGGAATCACTCAAATGAGCGAACACTTCATCCGGCAAATAGCGGCCTAAGATTTGGTAGGCAAGGGCGGCTTTATTGGAACCTGATGGGGTTTTCATTTAAGAGACATAATAGCTAAACATTGCGGTCGTACAAACCAAAAAATATTATTTTTTTAATTTCGAAAACTTCCTTTCCAAATTCTTGTCCTCCAAGTCTCTGAAGGTTAGGGATGACCCGTCAGAAACTAATCTATCTTCTCATCGCCATTTTGGTAACGGGTTGTCGCATGGTGACTCCCTCCCCCCAAATCCATTCGGGAGAATTGGATCTGCAGACTTTTCCTTTTGAGTCGGGTGGAGCTATGGAACTCCAGGGGGATTGGAAATTTTTCCCTAACCAGTTTGGAGTTCCAGAAGACGAAGTCCCTTCTTCTCATCTCCCTGTCCCCGCCCTTTGGAATCAAGTTCCCTTGCGATCGGGGTTTCCTGATGGGAAAGGATATGGGACTTACGTTTTGGATATCAAACTTCCGGAAGAAAGTCAGATATATTCGGTTTATATGCCTGAGGTGCGAACTTCATTTAAATTGATGGCAGGTAACAGGAGTTTGATGTCTGGTGTTCCTGGTGTCAGTAAAGAAACAACAACACCAAGCGCTTGGGGCCAAAGTTTTACAATTGCCGCTAAGAACCATTTACAGATCCGAATTGAGGTCAGCAATTTTCATCACAAAGAAGGTGGCCTTCCCAATGCACCTATCTTCGGTTTAGCGGAAGGTGTTCAGAATTATATTTTGGCACAGAGTACTGTGGATTTAGCTTTAACTGGCGCTATATTCATGTTTGGGTTATATCATTTTATTTTATTTTTCTATCGAAACAAACAAAGGGAAGCTTTCTATTTTGGATTTTTCTGTTTAGTGTTTGCCGTTAGGATTCCTTTTATTGGAAGTAAAACCATTTATGCGATGTTTCCAGATATCCCTTGGGATTTGGTTATCTATGTTGAGTATGCTTCCGTTTTTGTTTTGGGGATTTTGTTTTTATGGTTTGTGGACGGATTATTTCCTCGTTTCCTAGACACCAAACTCATTCTATATTTTAGCGCCTACGTACAGTTTATGTTAGTTTATGGATTAATCATTAAACCAGAAACATACACTCAGTTCGAAGTTGTATTTCAGGTATTAGGTGTGGTTTATGCTGTGTTTTTGGGAATTCGGTTGTATCAGATGGTGGTCAAAGGATTACCTGATGCAGGAATTTTCTTTTTAGGATATCTGGTTTTATTTTTTGGTTTTGTTTATGATGTTATCCTCGCGTATCGTGGAGAAGGGGATTCTACTTTATCGCAAATTGCTGTATTTTTGTTCTTTGGTGTTCAATCAACTATTGTTACACTTCGTACGGCAAGAACCTTCCGCAGAAAAATTTCTTTAAAGGATGAATTTGAGTCCATCAATGAAGAATTTATTTTAACCAATCGTTTTTATGCTAAATTCATTCCACGTGACTTTTTGACACATCTTGGTAAAGAAAGCATCGAAGAAGTTCGGTTAGGTGATAGTAGCGAAAGGGAAATGACTGTTTTGTTTGCAGATATTTGGGAATATTGGGATATTATTTATTCAATTCCTCTAGAGAACCGAATGTTATTTACCAATTCTTATTTAGGCCGGATTGGTCCTTGTGTTCGTAAAAATAATGGTTTTATCGATAAATACATTGGAAGCGCCATTATGGCTCTGTTTGATGGAGGAATTCAAAATTCCATCAAAGCTGCCGAAGACATCCAGTGGGAATTGGAAAAATACAACGAACGTAGAAGATCGTTTGGATACTTACCACTCCATGCCGGTATCGGAATTCACTCGGGAGATACCATGCTTGGAATTTTGGGAGAAGAAGAAAGGCTTGAATCTACGGTCATTGCTGACACAGTCAATCTTTCTAGCCGTATCCAAGGTTTAACTAAAAAATATGGTGCGAGGATTCTTGTAAGTCTCACCTCGCTTATGTTACACGAAGATTTGGATACAATTCCTTATCGGATTTTAGATTTTGTTCGAGTGAAAGGAAAACAAGAGACTGTGATGATCGCAGAAGTTCTAATTCCTGATATTGATCCGATATCTAATAAAAAAATAGAAAACAAAGACCAATTTGAAGCTGCAATTTTTGATTATGAACGAGCAGACTTTGTTTCCGCATTAGAAAAATTCAGAGCTGTATTTGCCGATAACCCAGATGATTTGGCTGCGCAAATTTATGTAGAACGATGCGAATATCACCAAACTGCTGGTGTGGGTGAAGATTGGGATGGGGTTTCTGCATGGGAAAAATAATAAGAACCATTCCATTTGTTTTATTCCTTTTTCTTTCTTCTGTTTTGTTTTTTTCCTGTACATCGAACTCCTCACCGGAAGCGGTCAAAGGGTATCTCGAACTTCCTCTTGAATATGTAAAAGAAAATAAAAAACTTTCTACTGGTGGTGAATGGGAATTTTATTGGGAAGAAATTTATGGGGAAAGTTTATTTGAAAAAATAAATAATCCTAACAAAACTTATGTTAAGGTTCCTTCGTCTTGGAACTCCTACCGGCCCGAGGGGGAAGGTGGTGATGGTTTTGCCGTATTTCGCCTAACGTTTAAAGTACCAGATATAAAAATTCGGTATTACCTCCGAGTCCAACCAGCAACTAGTTCTTATGAGCTCTATGTCAATCGGCAAAAAATAGCAAGTTCAGGAAAGGTAGGAACTGACGAACTTAAGTCCGTTCCCAAATACCAAATTCAATACGTATCCTTCCAACCAGAAACTGAGGAACAAGAAATACTGTTTGTGATTAGTAATTTTCATCATGCTCGTGGTGGATATAGGAAACCAATTGAAATTGGAACTAAAGAGGTCATCCAAAACCAATCTCTTATTTATTCTGCTGGTGAAGTATTTGTTTTTGGGGCAATGCTCACTATGGCATTATACCAACTCACTGTGTTTTTCTTTCGAAGAGAGGAAAAAAGCTCCCTGTTCTTTGCTTTGTTTTGTTTGTTCACAGGTTTACGATTAGTAGTTCTTGATAACTTTTATATCATGTATGCATTCCCTGATTTTTCTTGGCATTGGATGCAGGTATTGGATTATACATCGGCACCACTTCTTGTATGTTTTTTCTTAGGATACTTAAAGAGTTTATTCCCTGGAAGATCGGAAGTTCCCAAGTGGATGTTGTACTCTTGTTGGAGTATCACGGCTTGTTTTGTATCCTTTGTTATTTTGACAGAGCCAAAACTATTTACAAAAACAAATATTTTTTCACAAGTTTTAATCCTCTTTTTTAGTGTTTGTTCCTTCTATGTGATTTTAAAGATCTATCGCCAGAGGAAAAAGGATAGTAGTTTGGTTTTTTATGGATCACTTCTGCTAATGCTTGGATCCACCCATGATTTGATGGCAGGAAATTATTGGTTCCAATCCCAACCTTTAATGCCATTTTCGTTATTTATTTTCTTTTTGTTTCAAAGTATTCTCCTCGCAAGAAGGAATGCAAGGTTTTACTCATCAATGGATACCTTAACCACTGAACTGATAGAAGTAAATAATCGGTTAGATGCATCTAACCAAGTTTATGCGAAATTTGTACCTTTGCGACTCATTCAATTATTTTCTAAAGAATCAAAATCAAAAGTTAAACGTGGGGATTTTATTGTAAAACAGATGTCTGTATTGTCATCTGATATCAGAGATTTTACGGCTATCTCTGAAACTTTAAGTCCTGAAGAAACCTTTTTATTTTTAAACGATTATTTGCGTCAAGTTGGACCAACGATCCGGTCACACAATGGGTTTATTGAAAAATATGTTGGGGACGCAATTTTTGCTTTGTTTGAAAAACAACCTGAAGATGCCATTTCCGCGGCGATAGAAATGCACAAAATGATTGCAAGGTGGAATTTGGAGTCAAAACCTCATCGGGTTGGGGACATCCAAATCGGTGTGGGCATCCATTTTGGTGAGTTGATGCTCGGTATTATTGGTGAAGAACAGAGGATTGAATCAGCAGTTTTATCTGACTCTATGGGAGTTGCCAATTCATTGGAGTCGATGACAAAAAAATATGGTGCCAAAATCATCATTAGTTTGGATGCGTTACTTGAATTACAACATCCAGATTCCTATCCACATAGAATTTTAGATTTTATTAAAATTCCAGCCAAACAAAAGTTAATTGGGATTGCTCAAGTTCTAGTGGAAGGTGTGGAAGAGTCTTTTGGTTTAAAATTAAAAACCAAAGAACAATTTGAAGAAAGTGTGAATTTGTTTTGGGACGGAGAGTTTGTAAAAGCGGGTGTGGGTTTTCGTTCTGTCCTCGGAATCGACCCTTCAGACAAGGCGGCAAAATTGTATTTAGAAAGAACGGAAGTTTATGCACAAAATGGGCCTCCCCCCGGGTTTGGTAAGGGGTTTTTGGCATAAAAAAGACATAGATTCGCCCCGTATTCTGAAAAAGTTCTTGAACTTCCTCTCTAAATGAACGAGAGTCAGTAATACGGAGATTCCCATGACCCAAGCCACTCTAACACAAGCCCCAACTTCGGGAAAGGCTGTGATCCAAACAAAAAGTTTTACTCCATCCGATATTGATCGTATTTTCAAGGCGCAAAAGAAAAAGGCTTTGGAACTTCGTTTGTCGAATTTCAAAACAAGAATCACAAAACTCAAACAACTAAAGGCAGTTGTTCTCAAATACCAAAAAGAAATCCAAACGGCTCTGCATTCCGATTTTAAAAAATCAGCCGGAGAAGTGGACATTACTGAAATCCTTCCTACCATTGCAGAAATCAATGATGCCATCCGTCATGTGAAACATTGGATGCGGCCTAAGAACGTAATGACTCCTCCCACCTTACTTGGAGCTACAAGTCGCATCGTATATGAACCTAAGGGAGTTTGCCTTATCATTGCTCCGTGGAATTATCCTTTCCACCTAGCAATTGCTCCACTTGCGGCTGCGATTGCTGCTGGAAATACGATTATGTTAAAACCTTCTGAGTTTACACCGCACACTGCTGATGTCATTAAAGCAATGTTAAGTGAAGTTTTTGCTGAAGACGAAGTGGCAGTTTTTGAAGGTGATGTATCTGTTGCTACGGCATTACTCGAAGTTCCTTTTGATCATATCTTTTTTACTGGTTCCACTCCAGTTGGTAAAATTGTTATGACTGCTGCTGCAAAAAATCTAACTAGCGTCACTTTAGAGTTAGGTGGCAAGTCACCATCTATCGTTGCGGAAGATGCTGATTTAAAAGTGGCTGCCGAAAGAATCATGTGGGGAAAATTTCTGAACGCAGGACAAACCTGTGTGGCACCGGATTATCTTCTGATTCCAGAATCAAAAGTAGAAGAATTTGTTAAAAATGCCAAGGAAACAACTGAAAGTTTTTTTAAATCCAAACCAGAAAACTTTACTGCGAGCCCAGACTTTTGTCGTATCGTAAACGCTAAAAATTTCAGCAGAGTATCTTCTTATGTTGATGATGCAGTGAAAAAAGGCGCAAAAATTGCTTATGGTGGAGAAGTAAGAAGTTCTGATAATTTCATTTCACCAACCATCCTTACAAACGTTTCTTTAGACGCACGTATTATGGAAGATGAAATTTTTGGACCACTCCTTCCGATTGTGACTTACAAAACTTTGGATGAAGCCATCCAGATCATCAATGAGAGACCAAAACCATTGGCTTTGTATATTTTCACCAAAAAAAGAAGTACATCCAAATATGTGATCAAAAGAACAAGTTCTGGTGGAACTGTTATCAATGACGTCATCCTTCACTTGGTAAATTCAAATCTTCCATTTGGTGGAGTGAATCATTCAGGTCATGGTAGTTATCACGGACTTTTTGGATTCAAAACTTTTTCACATGAAAGATCTGTTTTACAAACTCCTAAGGCATCTATCGCAAAACTAATGTATCCACCTTACTCTAGTTTTGTGAGATTTATTGTGAAGTTTACAACTAAATTCTTCGTTTAGTTTTTATTCACTAGAGAAAACAAACACTCCCTGGGTAAAACCAAAGAGTGTTTTGTTAATTTTGCTACAAATTTATCGCTCTTTCTATCCAATCCTACCTATACTTGTTTTTTAGAAATTACTGATAAATATCAATTCCTAAATTGATTCTAATTCGTGACACCATCGTGATGACTATTTTTCTGGGATTATGCAGAAGGATTACTCCGCGCATTTCGATTCCTTAAGAATCACTTGGTTAAGTGAACCATTCCATCTCGGAATCCCTATCATTGACTTACAACATGTTTGGTTGGTTCATATTATCTTGGAATTGGAAGAAACGATCGTGGAATCTGAAAAAGATGGATCCGATGTGGATGTTCATTCTTCCTTTCGAAAGGCATTGGACTATGTTGCGGAACATTTTACCTTAGAAGAAGATATTTTAGAGCATTTTAACTATCCAAAATACAAAGAACATGTTCAGGGGCATCGCCAATTTGTAGAACGATTAACTGAAAAATATTACGAAGCAAAAAATAATCAAATGGCAGCTTTGGGTATTCTACAAATCCTAAAAAAATGGTTATTTCAACATATCTTACATGATGACACCGATTATGCTGAATTTTTTAAAGCAAGTGGTATTGATTTAAAATCTTACTGTAATGAAATATTAAAATCTGGTAAATATCCAATTTCCAAAGAACAACTTTTGATATACCAAAATATTGTGCAAGTGGATACAACTCACATCAATTTACATGAACAATCCATTGATATCATTCAGGAAATTAGAAACATTTGGAAAACATATAATTTGTCTACGGGAATTCCTATCATTGACTTACAACATGTTTGGCTTTTAAAAATGATTGTTGAGTTGGACAACTCGTTGAAGTTAGGTGATGGTTCCAGTGAAACTTTCCATCGGGTGATAGCCGCCGCCATCGAATACACAAAAGACCATTTTAGTGTAGAAGACAAAATCATGAGATACTTTCGATATACGGATGTGGTGCAACATATGAACCAACACAAACGTTTTATCGAATTTATCAAAATGAGAAATGATGAATTCAAATTAGGAAATCCGCGCGCCGGTTTGCATTTGGTGCAAGACCTTAGGAATTGGCTTTTGTCTCATATTGCCCTAGAGGATAAAAAAATTGGAATTGCCTTTGAGGCCCGTGTGCGGGATCTTTCTGAGTTTACTAAAAAACTGCACCAAACTGGCGAAATCAGCATTTCTCGGGAGCAAAAAAACCTCTATAAATTGGTCATGCAATCTGCCCCAGACCCTCTCGATTGATTTCCCTCGGAAATTGAATTGCCAGGTTCATTTTCCGGGAAAATCCTGTTATCAAACCCATGGAATACGAAGTCATCATCGGTCTGGAAGTTCACGTCCAGCTCAACACTCTATCAAAAATATTTTCCACAGCTACAAATGAATTCGGTGGTAGCCCCAACACTCATATTTCTACACTTTGTGTCGCTTTGCCCGGCACCTTGCCAGTGTTAAATGAAGTCGTTTTAGAAAAAGCAGTGCGTGCAGGAGTGGCCCTTGGATGTGAAATCACAAGGTTTACAAAATTTGATCGTAAAAATTATTTTTACCCGGACTTACCAAAAGGTTATCAGATTTCTCAGTTTGATAAACCCTATGCAACACAAGGTGGAGTTTATATCAAATTAAAAGGGGAAACAGAAGAAAAATTCATTCCCCTCACAAGAATTCATATGGAAGAAGATGCTGGAAAACTAATCCACTCTCATGATCCATCAATCAATCGTTCCTATGTAGATTACAACCGTGCAGGAACACCTCTGATCGAAATTGTATCGGAACCAGACATTCGTTCCTCCGATGAAGCTTATGTTTATTTGAACGAACTCAAAACAATCTTAAGATACATTCAAGTTTCTGATTGTAATATGGAAGAAGGATCCCTTCGTTGTGATGCAAACGTTTCCATCCGACCTAAAGGGGAAAAAGGATTTCGCACTCGTGTAGAAATTAAAAACCTAAACTCTTTTAAAGCAGTAAAACAAGCGATAGACTATGAAATCGAATGGCAAAAGGATATGTATTCTCGTGGAGAAACATTCCGCCAAATGACAAAACTTTGGGATGCCACTCTACTTAAAACCATTCCTATGCGTTCCAAAGAAATGAGTCACGATTATCGTTATTTTCCAGAACCAGATCTTCCAACCATTCAAATTGCTGATTCCTTTATTGAAGACATTCGTAAATCATTGCCGGAACTTCCTAGACAAAAAAAGGAAAGATACAAAACGGAACTAGGTTTACCAGATTATGATGCGGAAGTGCTCACCAGCGAACGCGAAATAGCCGAATATTTTGAACAAGCTCTCCTTGTTTCTGAAGATGCCAAAAAAACATCCAACTGGGTGAAAGATGAAATTCTTGGAATCGTAAACAAAGAAAATATTTCGATCCAAGAATTTGCCATTGATCCATTGCGCATTGGTAAACTTGTAAAACTCATTAATTCAGGTGAGATTACAGGAAAAATTGCAAAAACTATCTTTGAAGATATGTTAACTTCCAAAGACCAACCAGAGACCATTGTGGAAACAAAAGGTTTGAAAGTAGTTCGTGATGACAAAGCACTGGAAGAAATTGTAATCCGTGTGATTGAATCACAACCAGAATCGGTGGAAGGTTGGAAAAACGGAAAAGACCGAGTTCTCGGTGCCATCGTTGGTGGTGTGATGAAAGAAACGAAAGGGAAAGCCGATCCAAAACTTGTAAACGATTTGATCCTAACAAAATTAGGTCCACTCGGAGAGAAAAAGAAAGTTTAATCTAGTTCTAGTTTGTGGACAGAACCAAAGTCCACAGGTGATTTGAAGGCTTCTGCGTAAGGGATTCCGTGTTGTTTGCAAAGAGCAGCTCGGATTGTCCCTGAGTGACAAACAACAATCAGTGAGTTTAAGGATTTGTTGTTTGTTTTTTCCCAATTGATCCTCAAGGTTCCATCTTTTGTCCAATCCTTGACAAAAGAATCCATTCGAAAGATAAGATCAGTAAAAGCTTCTCCACCGGGAGTTTTTGCATGTACAAAGTCTTTCATCCAAGGGACTGTTTCTTTTCTTGGAATTTCTTCCCAAAGTTTTCCATCCCAATCTCCAAAATTCATTTCCCACAAACGTTCGTCAGTTGGAATTAGTGAATGATCTGTTGGTGAAAAATTGTATTTGGATAATAACGCCGCAGAAAGTTTGAGAGCTCTCGGTGCTGGACTGGAAAGGAAAAGGTCAAATGTAGATGGTAAATAAGAAAATGTGGAATCAGCTGTATCCTCTACAGGATATTTGAGAGGAAAGTCAGTACGACCGTAACAAGTTCCTTTCGGAGCAGTGGTCTCTGGGTGGCGAATTAAATAGAGATCCATAAAAATACTCCTGAAACCCAAATACAAGTTTCTACTACTTGTTGGACTGCTCCCAAACAATCTCCGGTAAATCCACCAATCCAACGTTTCATGAGTGAATACAAATAATACAAACAAGGAAGGATGAGGGCTAAACTTAGTAAAAATTTTGGATAAAGGTAGGTAAGAACAAAAAAAGGAATTCCACCAGAAAGACTTGCGAAGAAAGTTTGTGGCCAGGTGATTTCCTTTGCCATTGGTTTCGCATAACCTTCTTCTTTGGCATAGGGGAGTAATCTCATCATGAGAACCGAAAAAAAACGGCTAAGACTATGAGCAGAGATAAAATATAACCAAACCGAAATTAGTTGGTTTTGTTTTCCAAATGAAATCTGATCCCAATGAATTTTTATATTTTGGAGTGAATCAGAGGCACCTAAAATTTTTAGAACGAGTAGAAGGGAAATTCCTGCGGCTCCAAAACTCCCTACACGACTATCTTTCATGATTCTCAGTATGTCTTCTCGTTTCCAACCACCGCCAATTCCATCACAAAAATCAGAAAACCCATCTTCATGAAATGCTCCAGTTAGGATTAACAAAAATCCAAGGGACAATACAAAGGAAACGGAAGGCCCGAGGAATGTATGAAAAATGGTGAAAACGATCCATTGTAAGGATCCGAGTAGGATACCAACGGACGGCGAATACTTAATTGATTTATGTAACCATTCTTCTTTAAAACCAATCCATTTGGGCGAAGGAATTCTCGAAAGAAAAGATAAACAAACAAAGAATAGGCGAATTTCTGTTACGATTGTTTGCATAGATAAATTATTTTGAATCCGTATTACTTACTCCGGCATCGGCAAAGGATGCCATTTCGTTTAGAAATTTTACACTTAGTTCAATGAGTGGATACGCGGCGAGTGCACCACTTCCTTCTCCTAAACGAAGGTTGAGTCTAAGGAGTGGTCTTTGTTTCCAATGATCCAATACGACAGTATGCCCTTCTTCTTCGGATAGGTGGGAAAAAATGGCATAGTCTTTGACAGTTGGGTTTAGTGCAAAAGCAATTGCAAATGCGGCTGTGGAAATAAAACCATCGACTACAAAAGTTTTTCTATGTGCTGCTGCTCCGATCATAGCCCCGGACATCATACCAATTTCAAAACCACCAAATTCAGAAAGTATTTCTAATGGATCTTTTAGTTTTCCAGTTCTATTGAATGCTTCAGAAAGAATTTTAAATTTATTTTCTTTTCCGCTGTTATTGAGTCCAGTTCCCCTTCCAACAAGTTTTCTAAGTGGAATGTCTGTTAAATGCGATAAGATGAGAGATGCTGAAGATGTGTTGCCAATCCCCATTTCACCAAATAAAAATATATTGGTTGATTCGTATTTTGTTTCGTTTATGAGTTCTACACCACTTAAAATTGTCTCTTTAGCTTCTTCCAATGACATCGCTTTTGATTTTAAAAAGTTGGAAGTTCCTTTTCGGATTTTTCTTTCGGTTGGTTTTGGCGCATTCCCTTCCCAATCATGATCCACTCCCGCATCCACAACTTCCATATCGATATGACTGTGTTTGGCGAAGACATTCGCACAGGCTCCACCTGATAAAAAATTTAACACCATCTGCCAGGTAACATCTTTTGGGTATAAAGAAACTGGTTCTTCTGTGATTCCATGGTCTCCGGCAAAAAGGATGAGCTTTGGATTTTTTAACTCTGGGGAAGTGGTGTTTTGGATTTCCGCTAGTTGTAAGGCAAGGGTTTCCAAATCACCTAAGGAACCCAAAGGTTTGGTTTTGTTGTCTATTTTATTGCGGATGGACTTTCGCAAAACATCAGTTACAGGAGAAATGGAAGGTAGGGAAAATGGTGACATAAACAAAACCAATCTAAAAGAACCAGTATCGACTTCCATCGTTTTTGGGCTTGGACGGGACAGGGAGGTTTGGGAATTGGCAATTTGGGCCGAAAAAAACCGAAATTCTATCCTTGGGGCGCTTTACGTAGGAAGCCATTGGAGTTACTATGTCACCAAGCCATGGAAGATTTCGCCCACCTTCACTTACATACTACCTATTCCATGCTCGACGGAGCCATACGGATCAGCGATCTCATGAAACGTGTGAAGGAACTTGGCATGAGTTCTGTCGCCATTACAGACCATGGGAACATGTATGGGGCCATTGAATTCTACAAAGAGGCCGTCAAACATGATGTTAAACCCATTATTGGTTGTGAGTTTTATGTAACTCCTTCCAGAAGTGCCGAAACAGAGTTAGATGAAATTGCAGACGGTGGTGCTTATCATATCATCTTACTTTGTAAAAACGAAACGGGTTACAGAAACATCATCAAATTAGCAAGTCGATCCTTTACGGAAGGTTTTTATCGCAAACCAAGGATTGATTACGATTTATTAGAACGACATAGTGAAGGTCTTGTTTGTTTGACTGCTTGTCTTGCCGGAGAAGTCAACCGAAAGATCTTAGAAGGCAAAGAAGATAAAGCGTATGCGTTAGCTGGTAAATTACATGAAATTTTTCGCAAAGAAGATTTTTATTTAGAAATCCAAGACCATGGAATTCCGGAACAACGAACTGTGGCTGAAGCGGTTATGGGATTTTCCAAACGAACTGGAATTCCACTCGTTCTTACCAACGACTCTCACTTTTTAACAAAAGATGATAGAGAAGCGCAAGATATCTTACTTCGCATCGGTATGCGTAAAAACATCGATGATGAAATGCGATTTGGATTTAATGATAATTTTTATGTAAAATCTCCCGCTGAAATGATCGGACTTTTCCCTGATCATACAGATGCATTTTATAATACCTTAGCCATTCGAGATAAATGTTCTCTTAACTTTCAATTTGGAAATCCCTTATTACCTCCTTTTGAAGTACCAGCAGGTTTTGATACCGATAGTTATTTAGAAAAACTGGTGTGGGAAGGAATCAAAGAAAAATACCAAGAGATCACTCCTATTGTAAAAGAAAGAACAGAGTATGAGATGCAGACGATTCGAAATATGCATTTTGCCGGATACTTTCTCATTGTTCAGGATTATATTAACTTTGCAAGAAGAGCTGGAATCCCAGTGGGCCCAGGACGAGGTTCTGCTGCAGGATCAATCATTGCATACGCGCTTGGAATTACAAACGTAGATCCCATTCGTTATAACTTGCTTTTTGAAAGATTTCTCAATCCTGATAGAAAGGATATGCCCGATATTGATACGGATTTTTGTGTAGAAAGACGAGAAGAAGTAATTAATTACATCAAACATCGGTATGGTGAGAACCGTGTGGGACAAATCATCACCTTTGGATCTCTTGCTGCAAAAGCGGCGATCAAAGACGTGGCTCGAGTATTTAATGTTCCATTTTCAGAAGTAAACGAGATGAGTAAATTGTTTCCCAAAAAATTGGGAATTACCATCCAGGAAGCTGTTGATACATCCAAAGATCTTAAAGACATTGCCGAAAAATCTGATATAAACAAAAAAGTTTTTTATATTGCTCAGAAGTTAGAGGGTAACTACCGTCAGGTGGGAAGGCATGCTGCAGGTGTTGTGATTGCACCAACGGCCCTCGAAGAAATTGTTCCATTGTCCACGGTCAGTGAACCTGGTAGAGATGGTCGTTCCATTGTCACTCAGTACGATAAAAATATGTCGGAACAAGTGGGACTGATCAAAATGGATATTTTAGGTTTAAAAAACTTAACTACCATCCATCATGCAACCAAACTCATCGAAAAACGTCATGGGATCTTACTTGATTTAGATAAAATTCCGCTCGATGATCCGGCCACATTTAGTTTGTTACGAAAGGCAAATGTACTTGGGATATTCCAGTTGGATTCTTCTTCTGGAATTCGTGATCTTTTTGCCAAAGCACAAGTACAAAAATTTGAAGAGATTGCCGCCTTGCTTGCGTTATATCGTCCAGGTCCAATGGGATCGGGGATGTTGGATGACTATTTAGATCGTAAAAACGGGAAAAAGAAAGTTGTTTTTCCGCATGAAAGTTTAGCAGAAGTTTTGGGCGAAACCTACGGAGTGGTTGTTTACCAAGAGCAGGTAATGGGTATTTCACGAATTATGGGTGGATACTCGGTGGGAGATTCGGATGTTCTTCGTAAGGCGATGGCCAAAAAAGACAAATCTAAACTTCCAGCATTAAAAGAGAAGTTTGTGAAAGGTGCGATCGAAAAAAAGATCAACGAAAAACTTGCCATAGAACTTTTTGAACAGTTAGAAAAATTTGGTGAGTATGGATTTAATAAATCTCACTCAGTGGCTTATGCATTTGTCACTTACCAAACTGCTTTTTTAAAAGCCAATTATTCTATTGAATACTTAACAGCTCTATTATCTGGAGATCATTCAAAAATCACCGATGTTGTGAAATACATCAACAACGCTAAGGAAATGGGGATACGCATTTTAGGACCTGATGTCAAAGAATCAGGAATCTCTTTTGAAATCACTGATGATAAAACCGTAAGATTTGGTTTGTCCTCTATCAAAGGTGTGGGAGAACTTGCTGCTGAAAATATCATTTCCAATCGAAAATCCATCGGTGGGTACAAACAACTTGGTGACTTCACCAAAAAATTGGATACAAGACTTGCTAACAAAAAAGTACTCGAGTCCCTTGCGCAAGGTGGTGCTTTCGATTCCTTTGGTTATACACGAAAAACAGTTTTTGAATCTACTGATATCATTCTAAGTTACTCTAATAAAAAACAGGCGGAAGAAAAAGAAGGCCAGTTTTCTTTGTTTGGTGGTGCCAATGGCGGAGGGGAAGAGGAACTGAATCTTCCAAAAGATGGACTTGAGTGGAATGGTGATGAGTTACTCAAAAGAGAAAAGGAAACAACTGGACTTTATTTGTCAGGCCACCCCCTAGATAAATTTACAGAACAATTAAAAACTCTAAAACCGACTACCATAGAAAACTTAGAAGAGGTTCGTCCCAAATCAAAGGTAGAAATCGCTGGAGTTCTTTCTAAAAAAGTAGTCAAACTCACTAAGAAAAAAGAAGAGTTTGTGAACTTTATGTTGGAAGACCAAACCGGCGAAATTGAGTGTGTGGCTTTTCCTAAAACTTATGCCGAATTCAAACATTTATTCACAGAAGACAATACAGTTTTTATCAGAGGGATTTTAGAACGCCTAGATGCCGACGAATCAGAGTTAAAAGGTCAGATCATTGTCAATAAACTCGAGGAACTAAATTCGGTTACCATCGAAAAGAAAATGGAAAAAACACTCCATTTAACAATCAACATGATGGATGAAAAAAATAGAGATGTGATTTTGAAATTACAAGATGTTCTTTCCGTACATCGTGGTGCGTCTTCTGTGTTCTTCCATCTGATTGGAAATGGGGATGAAAAAAAAGTCATTCGTGCTCATGATCATTTTTCGATAGATATTACTCCTGATCTGATGAAGATGTTAACCGACATACTTGGAAAAGGAACAGTTCGTTATACCGTTGGTGAAGAAGTAAGAGTTTACGGATAAAAATTGTGGAGGGTAACTCTATATCCTTAAACTTACTACTCGAGTTTCTTTGGATGGGATCTGGCTCTGTATTTTGTTTGATCTGGTCACTTTCTAATTTAATTCAAAATCGAAAGGTATCTGGATTTGTCTGGTCTTTTATTCTATTTTCCACTGGGCTATGGTTACTCACCGGCGCATTTATGTTCACCGGGTTTTATAAATACTTTCCATCCATTACACTTGTTCATATTCCCTTTGTATTTCTATCTTCTACATTACTCTATTTGTATTTAGAATATTTGTTTTTGGAAAAACAAATTCAAATTAAGATTTATCATTTTTTTCCGGCAATCATCGCAATTTTCTTTTTGATTCCATTTTATTCAGAATCGGATCCGAAACGATTGGAGTTTTTAGAACAATTGACCCAAACAGAATATGGGTCTGTGATCGTTGGTTTGAATTTTGGAATTAAACTTTCTATCTTGTTTTCCGTAGGATTATTTCTTTTGAAAGAATGGATACCAAATGTTAGGTTGTCTGTTTTCTTTTCTAAAAAAGCAATTTATTCTCTAATATTCATTCTTCTCATTTGGATTGATCTTTTGTTAGGAAGTATTGGATTCACTTTTCAAATTCCTTTTTTTCGTAAACTCAGTGCTTATCTGCTTCCGGTTTTAATGTATTTCTATTACTTTACCCGCGAACTTTGGACACCCTTTGTATCCGATGTTCGTGATAGCATCCAAAGAAATAAATATGAAAAATCTAAATTGGTGTCGGTTCAATTAGAAACGATTGACCAAAGATTGTATGAACTAATGCGAGAAAAAGTGTATTGTGATGAAGACTTAAGCCTTTCCAAATTAGCAGAGATGGCAGAAGTCAAACCTGGTCAACTTTCGGAATACTTTCACAAACGATATGGGTTTGGATTTTATCAATACATCAATCAATATAGGATCGATGAGGCAAAACGTTTGTTATTGGAATCAGAAGAGAGATCGATTCTCTCCATTGCCGATTCTGTTGGTTTTAATTCTAAGTCAACTTTCAACCGTGTATTTTTGGAAACTGTTGGAGCCACACCAACGGAGTTTCGTAAACAATCAAAACTTAGTTAAACTGATTTAAATTCTAAGTCTCAAAGAATTCGCCAAGACGACAGACTTAAAATTCTTAATTAAAATGGTTTTCGTAACGAGGAAATTCAATGCGAACCATGATTGATTTTTATTTAGATCTTCCGGCAAAATTCGGGCACAAAAATGCTTTTGCGACCCGAACCGGTGCCGGTGTTTATCAGTTCAAAACTTACAACAATTTACTTTCCGATGCAAAAGATTTGGCTTTTGGTCTACAAGGGAGTTTGTCCGAAAGAGAAAAAGTAGCTATATTTGCTGACAATGCTTATGAGTGGATACAGACAAGTATTGCAGTCACATTACTTGGAGCTGTTGATGTTCCTCGTGCCTCCGATGTCACGGATCATGACATATTATATATTTTGAATCATTCTGAATCGAAAGTTTTATTTGTAGAGAATGAAACCGTTTTCAAAAAAGTAATTCGTTTGGAATCGGAACTTGAATTTCTAAAAGAAATTGTAATCATTTATCCTCCAAAAGATGGAAACAAAGAAATGAGTTCCAGAAAAATTAAAATATCCACCTTATTGGAGTTAACTTCAAAAGGAAAAGAACTTAGAAAGGCCGATCCATCGGATCAATTTTTTCTAAATCATACAATCAAAGAATCTGATCTGTTTACCATGATTTATACTTCAGGAACCACTGGTACACCTAAAGGTGTGATGTTGACACAAGGAAACATTCTTTTCCAATTAAAAAATCTTCCGCTGAATTTACAGAAAGGAGATCGAATTTTATCGATACTACCGGTTTGGCATATTTTTGAGAGGATATTTGAAATCTTTAGTTTGTACTATGGAGCTTGTACTTACTATAGTAGTGTTCGCACCTTAAAAGAAGATTTAAAGTTTGTGAAACCAAATTTTATGGCTTCGGCACCGCGGCTTTGGGAAAGTATTTATTCAGGAATTTTAGGAACACTGGCAAAATCATCGGTGGTAAAACAAAAGATGTTTCAAATTGCAATGTTCTTTGCCAAAAGATTTTTTGTTTCGAGACAAATCATTACTGGAAATGTTTTGGACATCCATCCGGTTGTCTTTTGGAAACAAACCATTCGTTTTGTTTACCATCTGTATCGATTCTTTTTAGTGAGTGTTCCTCATTTGGTTTTTGATTTTTTAGTTTTATCAAAAATTCGAAAAGCAACAGGTGGGGAACTTCGTGGATCTTGTTCCGGTGGGGGAGCACTGCCATACCATGTGGATGAATTTTTTAATACCATTGGAATTCCTGTTTTAGAAGGGTATGGGATGACTGAAACGGCACCTGTGCTTGCTATGCGGACATTTGAAGAAATCATTCCTGGTTCTGTCGGAAGGGTTTTTCCAAAAACTAATTTAAGGCTTGTGGATCTTCATACAGGAGAAGTTTTTTTAGATACTGAAGTTGGTAAATTTGTATTTGGAAGAAAGGGTGAAATCCATGTAAAGGGAAAACAAATTATGGCAGGTTATTACAAAAACCCAGATGCCACAAATAAAGTTTTGGTGGATGGATGGCTAAATACAGGTGACTTGGGTATTTTTACAGCAAACCATAACCTTCGAATTGTAGGACGTTCGAAAGAAACCATTGTTTTGTTAGGTGGTGAAAATGTGGAACCAGTCCCAATTGAATCCAAAATTTTGGAGTCTGAATGGATTGACCAATGTATGGTGGTAGGCCAAGACCAAAAGTATTTGAGTGTTCTTGTATATCCAAACATCACCCGCTTTGAGGAACCACTAGCGGGAGAGTTTTGGAATCAGAAAGAGGTGATTCAAAAAATTGAATCCGAAATCAAAACAAAAGTAAATTCACAAACTGGATTCAAATCGTTTGAAAGGGTTGTGGGTCTTGTGGTTTTACCAAAACCATTTGAAGTGGGTGATGAATTGACGGCAAAACTTTCTTTAAAAAGACATGTGATCACTGACAAATACAAAGCAGAGATATCTAAATTGTATACCAATCAGTCAGTAACAAGTTAATTTGTTTTAATCTGGGGTTGTAATCAATTAGTGGGGGATTAATTTCCTCCACTAATCCTTGTAATGTTGATGCTAAAACTTCTTTCTGATTCTTTTCCACTAAAATCTTTGGTTTGTACTTTGATGGTATTTTCTCCTGCTTTTAAATTCAGAATGCCTACCAAATAACGATCTTTAAAAAACAAATCATCAAAACTATGTCCCTCTTTGGTTTTCCATTTACCTTCTTCAAACCGTAACGAGGAAAAGTTGGCTTGTTTGTAAGCCTCTCCATTGAAGAGAAATTTTACATCTTTCACACCGCGGCGTTGGCTATTTTTAACACCACCGTCAATGATACTGACCGTAAGAGGAAAGGCCTTGGAAACATTGATATTGTCGCCATCATTTAAATTTGTAAAGTTTTCACCTACGTGAATGAAGAGATTGGCAATTTGTGGAGGCATCGTGTCTTCTACCGCAGGGAGATAGGCCAAAGGATCTAGAAGGGTTTTTCCATAGTCCTTTCCTAAAACAAAATGTAAGTGGCCCCCAGTCGAATGGCCTGTGTTTCCAGAGATTCCAATGGTATCACCAGCAGATATCTGTTTGCCGGTTCTTACTGTCTCATTCCTAGTGCCCCCAAGATGGTAATAACCACTCACATAACCGCTTTTATGTGCCACCCAGACAATATTTCCCGAACCTCTCTCCTCTTCAAAGGGATCATCTTCCGCATAACGGGAGTATAGAATGAAACCCTGGCTCATACTTTTGACGGGTTGTAAAACCGAAGAAATATCCAGACCATTGTGAAAATGATCCTTTCTTGATTCCCCAAAAGTACTCGTGATGAGAGCTGGCAAATCCAAACCCTGGATGGGCCAAACGAACTCGGGTTTTGTTTCGGATACAGGTTCTTCTGCGAAAATAAAACTTGCCAAGAGACCGAAGACTACAACAATACTTCTCATGTTTAGAGAAGTCTCGCAGCAGGTTCCTTTTTAGGAAAGTAGATAATGAAACTGACTTCTCATACCAACGAAGAAATTTTAGAAATTGTTAAGGCCTGCGGTGCTGGTGACCAAAAGTCGCTACAAACGTTTTTTGACATCTATTCACAAGATATTTATAATTTCCCCATCCGTGTTTTCCACTTAAGCGAGGACGATGCATCCGATTATTATATTTATGCATTCGAACGCCTAAAAACCGGGAAACGGTTCAAAAGTTTTGTGGGAAAATCCAGCTTCAAAACTTGGTTTTTTTCAGTTCTCAGAAATTTACTCATCGATTGGCAGCGCACAAAACGAGAAGTCAAAACCCAAACTGTATCCAAAGTCAATAAAGATGGGAAAGAATACAGCACCATCGAAGACGAACCGGACAAAAGGTCAGAAGCGCTGGCTTTGGCAGTGGATGTTTCCGACCAATTTAATTCGGTATTATCCACAATCAAAATTGAGAACCGTGTGGTGTTCAAACTGTCCTTTGTTTATTACCTCCATTTGGATCCGGAAGAGATCCGATTCATTGCGGAGAAAACAAATCGTTCGGATGAAGAAATCCGCATCGAAGTTCTCAGGCTCCGTGAGGAACTTTCTAGCCGCGAAGAAGAAAACTTAAAGATGGAAGATAAAATCACTTCTTTGTATTTGAATATTCTGGATTTGAAGGAACAAAAAAAATCCAAAGCCCAGGGAGATTCCGTAGAAGCACTATATTATAAAGAACGATTGGACCATGCATTGGCCAAAAAGTATGAGCAAAGGAAGAAACTCATCGAGAAAAAACAAAAAGGGCACTTCCTTGTCCGCACCCCTTACCGCGAAATTGCCCGAATCTTAGGGATTTCCGAGGGTGGGGTCAGTGTCACCTTGCTCCGAGTTCTGGAAAAAATGCAAAAAAAAATGCATTCGATGGCTGGAGAGGCGTAATTTCCTTCGTCTTAATTTACAGGGTGGAATTTGACATGGAAAATCAGGGATTTAACGCAAACGTTCTGGAATTAGCTAGAGGGCTTTTTGCCCGAGGTGAATTTCCGAGTGAGGATGAGTTGCAAAGTCATCCTGATTTACTAGAGGCTTTTTTATTTTGTGAAGAGGCATTCTTTGCAAACCTACGTGGGGAAACGGTAGCCAACCACTCCTTCGCCGAGACTTGGGACTTAGCCAAGGCTGAACTAACCTTAAAACAATCTCCCGTTGCCTTACCGGAATTTTTAAAAGAATACACTCGTAAAAACCTAACTCTTCCTGAAAAAAAAGACAGCCTCATCGTTCGTCTCACACAGTCGGGGATTCGGGTGATCGATAGTTTGGTGGAATCCTTACAAATCAAAGAAAGTTTTGAATTTGCTCCTTCGATGCGGTCTGCCTCTGCTGAGGTGCGTTCTGGGGATGCCAATTCCGTTATCTTTGAGGAAACCACTAGCGAAGACCAAAAGTTCTATTACCAAATCGTCAAAGAAAACCAAGGAGAGGTCTATCTTTCTGTCAAAGCAGAGGGATCCCCCGCTTTCCAACAGGTCAACTTACGACGAGAAGGAAGGTTCATTTTGTCCAGCAAAATCAATTTAGAAGGCAGTGCTAGTTTTTCGGGTTTAGTCCCTGGTAGTTACACCATAGAGTTTGTAGGATCTGGCCAATCAAAATCGTTTGACTTGTCTATCCTCGTTGGATAGGTTCATGGGAGCATGCTCTCCCTTATCATCGATAGAGTTGGTAACGTCAATATCTTCAATGTTTTGGAAGATAATCTTCCTGTAGAAGAATCCCATATACAATCCACGTTAGATGACGACCTAATTTTTGAATATTTAGGTGAAGTTGAAAGATTGGTTCATGTTTCCCAGTCGGTTCTTTCCAATCCGAACCAAATTCTGAATGCTGATATTCTGCAAGACTTGAAAGTGTTAGGTGAAACCTTTTACCAACAGTTTTTTCCTCTTTCCATTATTGAAAAATTAAAAAATACCTCCAAACATAGCATTCATTTTAATATTGATCCGGCACTCGCATTAGTTCCTTGGGAGCTTTTGCATGATGGAACTAGTTTTCTTTCCGATAAATTTCGCATTGGTAAAACCATTCGTGGAGGGTTACACCGTCCCACCAGGCATGAAAACCGAAAGATAAAGATGCTCATCATTGCCGATCCCACAGAAGACCTTCCTCATGCACAAAAAGAAGGGGAAGTTTTATTTTCTGTACTCAGCCAAAAGGTTCCTACACATCTTTTGGAATTAGAATTTATCGGTGGTAAACAAGTCACCAAACTTAAGTTACTTTCTCTTATTAAGGATAAACATATCATTCATTATTCGGGGCATCTTCATTTTTCGGATGATTCATTGGAAAATGGTTGGTTGTTATCTGACGGCAAAGTTTTAAAAGCAAGGGAAATCAAATCGACAGGAATCGATACAGATTTAGTATTTTCCAATTCTTGTATGTCTGCAAAATATGCAGGTAAAAAATTGAATACAAACATTATGAACCAATATGCAGGAGCATTTTTAACTGCAGGTATCAAAACCTTTGTCGGAACCAATTGGGAAATTTTAGACAACGAAAGAACAATTGATTTCACAGTTCGATTTTATACTTATTTGTTTTCGGATAAAACTGTAGGTGAGTCTTTGTTTTTGTCCAAAGAATTCGCAAGACGTAACTATCACGCCAACGATTTGACTTGGGCAAACTATGCATTGTACGGGAATCCAGATTTTTCAATGTTTGTCAAAGAAAGAAGAAGTTTGAATTCTGCAAAAATTTTAAATCCAACAGCAGTTTTGGAATTTTATCCCACACCCATTGCGGTCGCTTATTCAAAGTTATCTAAATCTGATAAATCAAAATCATCAGGTAAAAATAACATTTTAAATTTGGTTAAATTGTTTGAGGCCATCAGCCAAGTAGTGGGAATGATGGTGTTTAGTGACCATGCTGCCCATGCAATGAACAAATCAATCCCGAATAACCCTGATGATGCGGTATCGATCCGTAAATGGTGGGAGTTGGTTTATGGTTGTGTTTGGGATTTTCAAAAATTAAAAATCTCTAGTATTTTGGAAGAAACTTTGCCTGTTCTACATGAACAAAAGGAAACCATTTTCAAAATTGTGGGATGGATGGAATCTTGGGAAAAAGATGAAATCAAAGAAGAAGAAATTGAGTCTTACCAAATCATTTTGCAGTTTTTTTTAGAAAATATGTTACTTGAGTTTGCGGAACTGGAACGAGTCAATATCCTTTTAGTTTCTGAAAATCAAAACCCACATTTTTATTTTAAAGGAATCAAACCTGCTTATTTGTATCCATCTTCCCCTGGTTCCAAAGATAAATTACAAGAACAACTTTCTAAACATAAAGGAAATCTTGTTTTGGTTCATGAAGGCCGAAAAATTTTGATTCCTTTCCATACTTATGTTAAGGAAAAAAAAGAAACGGGAGATTTGGAACTTGTGTTTAACGGTCTCACCCTTTTTGTTTCTGGAGCCGCGAAGAATTGAGTTTATGCCATCCAGGTGTTGGTAACGTTTCTTGTGGTGCTTGTTGTGGTTTATTCAATTTAAAACTACAACCAAAAGAATTTAAAACTTTATTATTAGAAAGAACCGAAGAATTTAAAACCACTGTCAACTTTGAAGTTCGACATAGTTTCCCTGTTTTCCGAAAGAACAGAGAGAATAAAGAAACACATCTTCCTAAAAAAGACGATATGACTTATAACTGTCCTTTTTTAGGATACGTGGATCCAAACAAAGGGCGGATAGGATGTATGATCCATCCTATCTTTACCGGAGATCCAAAAAGCCAAAACTTTTCCTTTTATGGAGCTTCTATTTGCCAAGCCTATGATTGTAAAAATAAAGAAAGTGTTTTGGCCGATCATTGGGAATCACTATTTGCAGAAATGGCAAAAGACTCTGTCGAGTATTCGTTTTTAGCGGCAGACCATATTTTTGTTTCTGCGTTGGAAAAATTTTTCCAACTCGAACAGTCAAATATGGAATATGTATTTCAGAATTTGAGACTTGAGTTAATGGAAATATTTCGAACCAGGCTTATCACCTCAAATGAAAAAAACTTCACTTCGTTTGAAATCAATTATGAAAGTTTTCCGGACAGTAAGGCTTTAGATATTTATTTTTTAAATGAGATCGGTGAATTTTGGAAAGAGTGGAAGACTGAGTTTCAGAAAAAAAATCCCGGATAAAGTTACCTATCCGGGCTTTTATTAAAATTGAATTTGATTAAGCTTTAGATGTAACAGTTGCTACTTTTGCTTTTGCATCAGCTACAACAGTGTTTGCTTTTCCAATGATTGTTTCTACTTGAGAAATTCCTTCTTGAAGGTACTTTCTAAGATTTACAGAAACTTCGCTTTGGTCTTGAGCGCCTTTAGCAGCTAGGTTTTGAAATCCAGCATTGATATCAGAAAAAGCTTTTTCAGCTTCGATTTTTGCTGTGTTTACTGCGCCTAGGATGAAGTTTAATCCGTCTTTTACTTGTTGTTCCATTTTCATTTCCCCTTTTTCGGTTCTTGTTTTGTGCAATGCACTATCTCTTTTTGTGCGGCGCACAGGGATTTGTCAACCTGTTTTTGTATTTTTTTCCCGCATCGCACCAAAAAAATGGATAGATGCCTCACCCGGAATTTTTGCCCATCCAGTGGAAATCCACTCATTTAGAACTTCTCGACCAACGAATTCTCCCAGGGAAAAAGGAATTTTTAAAACTAACCACTGCGGAAGAGACTATTTCCGCAATCCGAGAAATGGCTGTTAGGGGAGCCCCTGCCATTGCCATCACTGGTGTTTTTGGTTTGACCTTAGGCGCCAAATTACAGTCAGGTGCTGCGAATCCAAAAGAAATAGAAACCTTACTTTCTTCTGTTTTAGAGTCTCGTCCAACGGCCGTTAATTTGAGTTTTGCCATTCGGGAAGCAAAAAAATTAGTACAAGGTGTTTCTGATTGGAAAGAGATAACAAAAATTTGGGAAACGTACGGTCTGAAAATGATGGAAGAAGATTTGGCTGCCAATAAAGCACTTGGTGCTAATGGAGTTTCACTGTTTTCTAAAGACCAATCCGAATTTCATATCATCACTCATTGTAATACGGGAGCTCTGGCAACAGCAGGGCATGGAACGGCACTTGGTGTCATTCGGAGCCTACGTGATGCGGGAAAAAAAGTGGTAGTTTATGCAGATGAAACTAGGCCTTTTTTACAAGGATCAAGGCTTACCGCTTTTGAGATGATGGAAGAGGGAATTGAATGTTATATCATTACCGATGGAATGAGTGGCTGGCTGATGAACCATCGTAAAATTGATGCCGTGCTTGTTGGTTGCGACCGTGTTGCTGCCAATGGAGATACTGCCAATAAAATAGGGACTTATAATTTGGGGATAGTGGCCAAAGAACATGGTGTTCCTTTTTATGTCTGTGCCACTAAAGATAGTTTTGACCTAAATTTAAAAACAGGTGTAGAAATTCCCATCGAAATGCGTAAAGAATCAGAGGTCACCCAGTTTGACTTTTTGAAATCTGAAAATGGAAATTATTTATTTCCGGAAGGGAAAACTTCACCTGTCGGAGCAAGGGCTTTGAATCCCTCGTTTGATGTCACAAAAGCTCATTTAATTAAAAACTTTATTACAGAATTTGGATGTTTTACGCCAGAGGAGATTTCTCTTCGTCTAAAGTCTGTATGACGGAAAAGATAATTTTAGGTGGTGGATGTTTTTGGTGTACGGAGGCTGTGTATCTTAGAATACCCGGAATTGTTTCTGTAAAATCGGGATATGCAGGTGGATCGACCAAAAATCCAACATACAAAGAAATCTGTACGGGAACCACGGGTCATGCCGAGGTCATCGAGATTGAGTTTGATCCTGAGATCATTACCTATTCTAAAATTTTAGAAATCTTTTGGGCCTCTCATGATCCCACAACTCTCAACAGACAAGGAAATGATGTAGGGACACAATACCGTTCTGTGATATTCTATTTGAATGAAAAACAAAAAGAACTAGCAGTGGAGTCCAAACGAAAACATGCCTTTATGTTTCCTGATCCGATTGTGACAGAAATTTCTCCGGCACCGGAGTTTTATCCAGCGGAAGATTACCACCAAAACTATTTTAGTTTGAATCCGCAAAATCCCTACTGCCACTATGTGATTTTTCCCAAATTGAAAAAACTTGGGTTAAATCTGTAATCGTTGTAAGGTTATTTGCCTTTAAAAGCCGTTAACATTGCTTTTTCCTGGTTGGGGAAAAAGTTCATCACAAACGAGCTTTGCGCTTTCGTGATTTTTTCCACTTGTCTTCTGTACTTGATGACAGCACCAGGGTGAGCCGTGTTACGAACCACAACTTTCACGTTGTCCTGGTTATAACGAGCCCCTTTCAGTTCTTCGATTTTTGATTTTAATAGTTCTACGGTTTTACTTTTTTTCTGATACGCATCAAAGATCTCTTTGAACTTTTCTTTTCTCGCATCATCAATTTTGCCACGAGACCTTTGTACCACTTCTTTGATCTTTTGGATTTCAGGGACAAGGGCTTCTAGTTCTCTTTCAAACTCCGCTAGTTTGGAACTACCTTCTGTAAACAAACGATCATTTCTAAAATGAAATCCAACTTCTACAACGGTGTCCATTTGTGCTGTGGATCCAAAAGAAGACACTGTGATTCCTTGGTAGGAAACTAAGTCTGATCCAATGATGGAAGAAGATTCACCTGTTAGAATGATATTTCCCAAACAAAGGATTTTACTTCCTAAAATAAAATTCTCTACAATACAATCCCCATCAATTTCAAGGTTTCCGTTTTCGATGAACTTTGTACGAAGATCACCTTTGATACGAATGACACCTTTCCCTTTGGATTTAACCCCACCTTTGACTTCTAAATCTTCACCTACGATGACATCAGAAGATTCTACGTTCCCATCCAAATAAAGAGATCCTTGGCATTTGACAACAGCACCTTCTTCGATGGTTCCTTTGACACGGATGGTTCCTTCAAAATTAATGTTTCCTGTTCCAAGTCCAATGTTACTTTCAATATTTAACTCTGGTGATACGGTGAGAGAGTTGTCCGTTGAAAATACAACTCCACTTAAGGATGCAAAATATTCTTTTAGTTGTCTTCCTGGTTTTTCCGGATCTTCGATGGTTTTTGGAAGGACGTTTTTGCCTAAAGTAAGTCTTGGTCTGTCAATGGGATTAGGGTAAATAGGATTTCCGAGTACATCTACCCCTTGTTCTCCGGCAATTCCTTCAAACAAAGTGGCTAACCTTTCTCCCTCTTTTACGTGGACGTATTTATTAATGTTTCTATAATCTGCGGATCCGTCGTCTTTCAAAACAACTCGTTGGGCCCTGGGGAAATAAAATTTGATCCAACCACTTTCCCCTTGTTTGGCGGGGTTTCCTTGTGCGACTACAAAATTAAAATCTTCTTTTACCTTAGTGGGATCTTTCAAAATTTTATCGATTTCGATGGCAGCTTTATCAACCTCTTTCATCAAAATCCGATCCCTATGAATGGACGCGTTGTCTAGTGCTTCATAAATCAATATGTTGCTCATAGAACCACCTAACAACCATATTGGTTTTGCCACCAATGTTGCTGTCAGTCGATCCTCGGAGATTTGGATTTTCAGTCCCCGTTCCGGATTGAAGTCCGGTGCATTTTTTACGTCCATTCTGTAATGATTATCGGCAGGTTTCTTAGGAGAAACGACAAATTCTATCGGCCGAGCCAATATAGAAAACTTCCGAAGGTCTGGAGGAGGGCCGGAACCCCAAAAATTTGAGAGTGCAGGGGAAGGCTATCCCCATGGGTGAGGGCAGTCGAGCTGCGGTAGACATAAGGAATCTGTTTTTTCTGGAAGAGCCTAGTGAGTTTTTCCGATTCCTCTGGGGAAATGACCGGGTCTGTTTTTCCATGAAGGAGGGAAACTGGACCGGCTAAGGTTTCCAACTGGTAAAACGGGGAAAGATTTTCCGGAAGGTTTTTCGGAACAGTGTCCAGAACTCGCTTTGCTAGTTCTTTCCTGAAATTTCCGTCGGCCCCTACCTCAGAAAAAAAATCTTTGGCACGGGTAGAAGTGCGACTGAGCAAAGTTTCTGTTAGGGCGCTTTTTCCGTTTCGTTTCAGTCCATTGTCGAGTGCCGCTTCGTAATATACGGGTTGTAATTCTTCGGCAAGTGCCGGTTCAAAACGATGGATAAAATTATAAAGGATCACGTACACTGCGTACGGATCAATTTCATAATTTGAAAAAACAAATGGCACCGTATCCAAAAAATCGCAATAGGCACCAATGGCCATGGAAGTTTTGATTTTGTTTCTAATATTGGATTTGGATGCGGCAATGAGACCCATCCCTCCAGAAAAACTAGCCGAGAGATAACCTAAATCACTTCCATTGAACAAATGCTTGGTGGAATGGATTTCCATCATTAAATCTTGGATATGTGTTATGGTTTGTTCTTCAATTCTAAGTCCTTTGACTTCGGGAAGTTCAGGAAGGAAGACACTGTGATTGGAATTAGCAATGTTTTCTGCAAGTTCCAAAATCCGTGGATCGTCAATTCCCATGACACTCATTCCATGTTGGATGTAAACCCCAGGTAAAGATTCTGGGTTTTTACCTGTCGGATAAAAATGAAACACTCTCCGGCCAGTGTCAGGTAGTTGTAGTTCTTTACGTTCTAGTGGTTTTTTTTGTTTAAGCCCTGCGTAACTCAAAACGAGTGGGATTGCCAAAACATAAGGTTTCATTCGGTTTTAGTTTTTGGCAGTGGGAAATTTTTCCAACAATAAAATCAAATACAGCCTACCCATATACTCTTCTCCTCTTCGGTCTTTGAGATTAAAGATAAGAATGTACTGGCGAAAGTGTTCTAAAGAAATAGGAACGAGTTTATGATTTAAATTTTCTGGAGGTAAAATATCAATTTCGTAACGTCCCAGTCTCATCTCCGTAATTAATTTTCCAGCGATCTGGTTTGCAAATTCCATCATGATGGATGCGGAGTGCGAACGAGAAGTGGGATCAATTTGGAAGGCTTTGGCAATTTTTGGAAGGAGTTTTAGTTTTGTATATCCATCTAAAGCAAGATATACTTTTCCATTGATATCACCTACAAATTCAACAAGGGTACAATTTTCAAAACATAACCCTTCATTTTTCGAAGGGCCATAGGCTTCTCGTTCCGCAAAAACCAATAGAGTTTTTTGAAAATGTTCCGGTAATACTTGCGAAACTGTTAGGATAAACTTTTCATCAATGAGCGGATCCATTTATGCTGCGTGGTAGAGGATACTTTCTTCTAAGGATTTGTATGCGGCTTTGATCCAAACATCAAATTTGATACCTGGGATGGATTTGTTAGAATATCCAAGGGCCACTTCGGATGGATATCCTAGACTATCGAGTTCTTCAATGAATTGTTTGAAAAATTCGGTAAAATCATCAAGTCTGTCATTGGAAATCATACTCGCGTATAAGTTATCTTCTAGTTGGTACAAACCTAAACCAAGAACTGCATTTTGTTTTCCGAGTAAGTTCAAACCAATGGCAATTTCTGATTGGAAGTTGGTATCTATGAATTTGAATAAAATGAGAGTAACTTTACCTTGGGATTCAAATTCTGATTTTGCCATCCCATAAAAATGAGATACATTAAACAGTTTGGAAACAGGATGTTTTGTTACTTTAAAGTATTCTTTTTTGGCCATAATTTTTTCTGAGATGGTGGTTGATTTCTCCCAGAAGGATTGGATGTCCGATTCGTTCCAAGATTCTTTTGTAGAAAAACATAAAAATCCAAATAAATGTGCATTCATTGTTAGAGGGATGTATAACTTTCGTTTGTCGAATGAAATTGCAGGTAGGAGTTCTCTGACTCTTCCTTCTTCATATTCTTCCCACTCCACAGGATTGTCATCAGTTTCTACCATCATCCCAGCTTTTTGCCAATAACATTCCTTAAATTCTTTTCCATCATAATAAACATATTGGATGGAAGTGACTTTCTCTGTTAAAAACGGAAAAGGGAATTCTTTTACGGTTTCACAAAACAAAGACCTTTCTTCTAAATGAACTGATTCCCGAGCCAGTAAAACAGGATCTTTTTTCCAGAGGATGTCTTTTGGTTTTGGTTCCTGTTCCGCATTGGAAGATTCTGTGGGAAGAGATGAATTCGTATCAAATACTACATCGGCTTGCGGAGAAGGATCGGAACCTAGATCTCTGCCGGGTTCTAGGTTTTGTTTCTCAATGGATTCCTGTTTTTGAAAGTCCAGACTATATAAAAACAAAGCAAGTAACAAACACGAAACGGTGAGTAAGGTAAAACTGACCCAGGAAAAATAGATTGTATATTGAAGGACCACGCCAATGGCAAAAAAAATTGTGGGAATTGTATATCGTTTCATGATGACTTAGCCGTTACTCAATATAACGGGTAAAATGGGGATTCGCTGAACTGATTTTCCCTTTCCGCTAGGGGCAAATGAAACTCTATTCCGAATTGGCCGAATACTATTTTACCATCGAAGAAGCAAGCCGCAAGTTTTCGGAAGAAATTCTTTTCCTGCGGGAAACATTTAAGCGACATAAAATTCAAACCGTTTTGGACATTGGTTGTGGGACGGGGGAACATATCAAAGAACTCCAGGGAATGGGTTTCAAACCACTCGGTGTCGATGGTTCCCCTCGGATGTTGGAAATTGCTAAAGTGAGATTTCCTCATTGCCAATTTGAACTGGGAAAAATGGAAGCTTACGTCGCCAAACAACCAGTTGACGCAGTGATTTGTCTGTATGGAACCTTCAATTATCTCATCAACGACGATTTGGTTCAAAATTTCCTACGTAATTGTCATAAAAACTTAAAACAAGCTGGCCTTTTGGTTTTAGAAATTTGGAATGCGGATCCCATCCACCGTATCAAACGAAAACCCATCACAACAGTGAGTAATGTGCGCCAAGGTGCCACTTCGATTCGTAGAAATCGAGGATTTCGTTTAACAAGAGCAGACGATGTTGCGATTGTAGAAGTGAATTATGTATATAATCTAAATCAAAAGGATTTAAAAGACAAACATACGATGCGTGTCTTTCATTTTCCACAGGTTCAGAATTTCTTAGACGATAATAAATTTGATGTCCTTCATGTTTATAGCAACTACGACGGTGAAAAGTATATAAAAACCGGCGCAAGGATGCTCATCGTAGCCAAAAAGAGGTCTTGACTTTCTTTTTTTCGTACGGTATCCCAATCTATTGGGAGAACCTATGTCTAGTCCAAACCATTTCCAAGTCATCGTCATTGGAGGAGGGCCCGGCGGTTATGTCGCTGCCATCCGAGCTGCACAATTAGGATTACAAACTTGTATTGTGGAACGTGAAAAACTCGGCGGAGTGTGTTTGAACTGGGGTTGTATTCCCACCAAAGCCCTGTTAGAAAGTGCTCATGTTTTGGAACATTTAAAACATGCGGCTAGTTTCGGACTTTCTTGCGATAATATCAAAGCTGACTTCGATGCTGTGATCAAACGATCCCGTTCCGTTGCCGACCAAATGGCCAAAGGTGTTGAGTTTCTGATGAAGAAAAACAAAATCACTGTGGTGAATGGAGAGGCCAGTTTCCAAAACTCCAAAACCATCCAAGTGAAGTCCAGTTCCGGGGAACTATCAACTTATACTGCCGACTTTTATATTTTAGCGGTGGGTGCTAAAAACAAAGCTCTTCCTTTTTTGCCTTTTGACGGCAAACGTGTGTTATCTGCAAGAGATGCCATGATTGAACCAAAAGTCATTCCGAACCTTGCCATCATTGGAGCGGGTGCGATTGGAGTGGAGTTTGCTGACTTTTATGCAAGTATGGGTTCCAAGGTTTCCATCATTGAATTCCAAGACCATTTACTTCCCAATGAAGATTTAGAAATCTCTGGAATCTTGGAACGAAGTTTTAAAAAACGAGGGATTGAACAGTATTTGAGTTTTGGAGTGGAAACAGCCTCGGTTACCGATGCGGGAGTGGAACTTACTTTACAAGATCGTAAATCCGCAAAAAAAGAAAAGTTAAACTTTGATAAGGTGATAGTTGGTGTGGGAATAACACCTAACACTGGAAGTATTGGTTTAGATGAAATTGGAATCAAATTAAAAAATGGATTTGTGGATTTTGTCGGTAACTACCGTTCGACTGTGGATCATATTTATGCCATAGGGGATTGTATCCCAACACCTTCCCTTGCCCATGTGGCCAGTGCCGAAGGAATTCGTGCAGCAGAAGATATCTCTGTGCGGCTTGGAAACCCTCACCACTTACAAATTCCAAAACTCAACTATTCTTATATTCCGGGATGTACTTACTGCCATCCGGAAGTGGCAAGTGTGGGCCTTACAGAAGAAAAAGCAAAAGCAATGGGATATGAAATCACAGTTGGAAAATTTCCTTTCACTGCAAGCGGTCGTGCCCAGGCCCAAGGGGACACAA